>CAIQDO010000122.1 GCA_903870555.1 uncultured Caulobacteraceae bacterium | reverse complement strand
CGTTGAGCGGCGCGTTCAGCCGAAGGCGTTCCACCAGATCCGGATTGGCGATGTAGGCGCGACCAAACCCGACGGCATCGCCCACGCCGGCGTCCAGGTCGGTCTGCGCCTGTTCGACGGTATATTGCTCATTGAGGATCACCGGCCCGCCGAAGGCGGCCTTTATCGCTGGCGCCAGCCGGTCGGGCCCGACGTATTCTCGCAGGAACAGGTAGGCCAGTTTGCGCCTGCCCAGTTCCCCCGCCAAGTAGCCGAAGGTCGTCGGCGGATCGGAATCGCCCATGCTCTGGGCGTCGCCGCGTGGGGCCAGATGCATGCCGACCCGGTCCGCGCCCCAGACGGAAATACAGGCGTCGGTGACTTCAAGATGGAGGCGCGCGCGATTCTCCACCGGCCCGCCATAGGCGTCCGTGCGCTTGTTGCAGCTGTCCTGCAGGAACTGGTCGAGCAGGTAGCCGTTGGCGCCGTGAATTTCAACGCCGTCGAAGCCAGCGGCCTGGGCGTTCTCCGCCGCCCGGCGATAGCCTTCGACCACGCCCGGAATCTCCTCCACCTCAAGGGCGCGCGGCACGGGGAAGGGGCGCTTGGGGCGTTGATGACTGATGTAGCCATCACAGGCGAAGGCGCTGGAGGAGATCGGGGTGGCGCCATCCAGAACCAGGGGTTCCGAAATCCGGCCGACGTGCCACAGCTGCAGGGCGATACGGCCGCCCGCGGCGTGGACTGCGGCGACGACCCTGCGCCAGCCCTCTGTCTGGTCGGCGGTCCAGATGCCCGGGGTGTTGGCGTAGCCGACGCCCATCGGGTCGACGGATGTCGCTTCAGCCAGGATCAGGCCCGCCGAGGCCCGCTGCACATAGTGCTGCTCCATCAGGAACGTGGGCGACCGGGTATCCGGCGCGGCCCGCATCCGGGTCAGCGGCGCCATGATAACGCGGTTGGGCAGATCCAGATCGCCCAGTCGCATGGGGTCGAAGAGTGTGGGCATGTCAGGCGGTTCCCGAGGCGTTGTCCGTGACAGGATGGGCTCCCGCCGTTGGGGAAGGCAAGGCGCCTAGAGATCCCAGGCGGCGCGCGCGATTTCGATCCTGGCCAGCTTGGCCTCGAAGGCGGACCAGTCGTCCCGCTCAGCGATCGGCGCCCACAGGGCCTCGATCTGGTCGTAGAGGAGTTCTTCCGGTTCGGGCTGGCGGAAATACGCGGCCTGAAGGCGATCGGCGCGCTGCGGCTGGCGGCTGGCCAGGATGTTGGTGAAGGCGCGGAACGCCTCGCCTTCATAGAGTTCCGCCCGGGACCCCGTCATGGCTCGGTCCTCCGACTCCAGTCCGCAGAACCAGTCGAAGAAGAACGGTTCCCAGCGAAGGGCGTCGCCGCCCTCGGCCAGGGCGCGAAAGGCGGCGTTGGCGAGGGTCACGTCCGCGCCTGCGGAGCCCGGTCGCAGACCCAGCCGACGAACGATGGCGGCGGCCAGGGCGGTCTGATAGGCGCCGCCGAACGCGTTGAGGGCGTCGACGAGGGGATCGGCGTCGCTGACAAGGCTCAGTGCGCCGGCGAATTGCCGCAGGTTCCAGAAAACAGCCTCGGGCTGGCGCCCAAAGCTGTACAGGCCCGAATGATCGAAATAGGCCGCCACGAAGTTGGGATCGTTGCGAGGCAGGAATCGATAAGGACCGTAGTCGAAGCTCTCGCCGTTGATGTTCATGTTGTCGGTGTTGAGCACGCCATGGACGAAACCGGCGGCCATCCATCCCGCAGTCAAGGTGGCGCTGCGTGCGACCACCGTCTCCAGCAAAGCCGCCGCTCGGTTCCCCGCGTCCGCCAGAGCAGGATGATAAGTCTCCACGACATGGTCGATCAGCTTGGAAATCAGGTCGGGCCGTTCAAGCGCCGCGTGACGCTGGAAGCTGCCGAAGCGGATATGGCTATGGGACAGACGCGTGAGCACAGCCCCACGAGTTGGACTTGGTTCGTCGCCGCGCTCCAGCGCCTCGCCCGTTTCAACCAGGGAGAAAGACTTCGATGTCGGCGCCCCTAGGGCTTCGAGCATGGCCGTGGCCAGCACTTCCCGCACCCCCCCCTTCAGGGTAAGGCGACCATCGCCGCCCCGGGACCAGGGTGTGCGTCCAGAGCCCTTGGTGCCAAGGTCGAGCAGTCGGCCCGAACCGATCTCCCGCGCCTGGCCAAACAGGAAGCCGCGCCCGTCCCCGAGGTCCGGATTGTAGGCGCGGAACTGATGGCCGTGATAGCGCATCGCCAGCGCCTCGGTCTGGTTCCCGGGTAGCGGGACGAACCGGCCGAAGTGCGCCAGCCATTCGGCGTCGGTGAGGGTCTCAAGGCCGACGCTGTGCGCCGCCCGCTGGTTGCGGAAGCGAAGGGTCATGGCGGGGAACGTCGCCGGTTCGACGGGATCGGCGAAGTCTGGGCCGAGACGCTGAAAGAGCGGGTCTGGCTGGTATTCGGGGGAAACGGGCATCCGCCAGGGATGCCGCAGCCCGCGTTGAACGGCAAGGCTTCGGGCGCTTTGGGCTTCTCCGCTCGTGCCCTGCCGTGTTAGCGGCGATGGCATGGCCAGGCCGTCCACCCTCGAGTTCCTAAAGACCGAGTCCGGAGCGGGCGCCTTGCTCGCCGTCGCCGCGATCGCCGCGATCGTTCTGGCTAACTCGCCTTGGGCCGCGTCCTATTTCCGCTTCATCGACTACCCCATCGCCGTCCGCGTTGGGGCGTTCGACCAGAACCGCAGCGTACTGAGCTGGACGCGCGATGGCCTGATGGCCGTGTTCTTTCTCATCGTGGGCCTGGAGATCAAGTTCGAGGTCCTGCGTGGCGAATTCTCGTCACCACGACGGCTGGCCCTGCCGATCTTGGCGGCGCTGGGCGGAATGGCTGGCCCCGCTCTTGTATACCTCGCCATCAACGCCGGACCGGGAGGAACGCCGGGGGGCTGGCCGATTTCCACACCGACCGACGTGGCCTTTTCGCTGGCCGCCTTGGGAGTATTCGGGCGTCGGCTGCCGGAGTCCCTGCGCCTTTTCCTGCTGACCCTGGCCGTTGCCGACGACCTCGGCGCCATCGTGCTGATCGGCGTTCTCTACAGCACGCCGATCCATCCCACCGCCTTGGCGGGCGCGGTGATGGGCTTGGCGGTGCTGGCGGCCTTGTCGCGCTGGAAGACGGCGCCCCGGCTCCTCTATGCCGTGGGCTTTGTTCTGGTGTGGGCCTTCACCCTGCAATCGGGGGTCAATACGTCGGTGGCGGGGTTCGCCTGCGCCCTGACCGTGCCGATCACGGCCCGGCGAGGCGGCCAGGACAATCTGTTGAAGACCTTCATGGATGGCCTGCATCCCTATGTGGCCTACGGGGTCCTGCCGCTGTTCGCCTTCGTCGCGGCGGGATTTTCCCTGGGTCAGGTCGGGTTGCGGGGCGTGCTGTCACCCGTATCGATGGGCGTGACGTTCGGATTGCTGGTGGGCAAGCCGCTGGGGGTTCTGGGCGCGTCGGCCCTGGCCGTGGCGCTGCGGTTCGGCCGGCGGCCGATGGGATCCAACTGGCTTGAGCTGACGGGCGTCGCCCTGCTTTGCGGCGCCGGCTTCACGATGAGCTTTTTTCTCGCCGCCCTGGCGTTTCCGGGCGCGGGTCCGGGAGCCCAGGGCGCCCTGCGAGCGGCGGTGATCGCCGGATCGATGTTGTCGGTGATGGCCGGGGGCGCGATCCTGAGCTGGGCCCGCCGCCGCCGCGTCCCGGTTGACTCAAATCATGTCCAAATGTAGACGTTTTTGGACACCGACACTGTTCATGTGTTGGCGACAGGCTCTTGAGGGCGGCATCGACATGAAGCGAACCACGATAAGCGTCCTGGTTTCCACCGTAGTTTTGTCGGCCGGCGCCCTGTTCTTGGCGCCTGCCGTCGCCAATGCCGACACTCATTGGGTGATAAACACCACATTCACCGATGGCGGGACGCTCACCGGCTTCATCGACTTCAACGTCAGTGGGTACCTCGGCAACTACGACCTGACGACCTCGGCGGTAGGCGGCTTCACCGGTTTCGAGTTCAAGTCCGGATCCGGCGACATCGCCGGCTCCTTCAGTGGTCCCGGCGGCGTTACGGTGTCCCTGTTGGGGCCAACTTATCGCACCGACAATCTCGTTCTGGTCGCTTCGGCGCCGTTCACGACGTCGCAAACGGGCAACTACCTGCAGGTGACTTCCTTCGAGTGCCAGGGCGTCTTCACCTGCCCGGCCGACGGGGTCACGCGGTACCTGTCCGGGCCGAGCCTGCTGGCCGTGCCGGAGCCGGCGACCTGGGCGCTGATGATCATCGGCCTTGGCGGGGTCGGCGCCGCCACGCGCCGCCGCCGGACAGCCGTCACGGCCTGAGGCCGAGACTGAGCGCCTGAACCCTCGGCGTCAGAGCGCGGCCTTGATGGCCGCGCCCGCTTCCTTCGCCGCAAGCACCACCGCCGGTGACACGTCGCCCATGATGTAGAAATCATGGACGAGGCTCGAATAGTGCATGTGGCTGGCCTTCACGCCGGCTGCTTCCAGCGCCTGGGCGTAGTCGCGGCCTTCATCCTGCAGCGGATCAAAGCCGGCGGTGACCACCATGGCCGTCGGCAGGCCGGAGAGGTCGCCGACCTGGGCCGGCGCCGCCCGAAGGGCGTCGGGGTGGCCGGCCGCGGCCAGGGCCTTTTCGAAGAACGCCATCACGGCCTTGGACAGGACCGGACCATCGAAGGTCTCGCGGGACGCGGTGCGCTGAACCGGCGTGGTCGCCGGATAGATCAGAAGCTGGAACTTCAAGCGGCGAGCGGGGTCAGCGCGCAGGTCGATGGCGACGGAGGCGGCGAGGTTGCCGCCCGCGGAATCGCCGCCCACGCCGATGCGGGCGGGATCCGCGCCGATCTCGGCGGCGTGGTCGAATACCCAGCGCGTGGCGGCCAGGGCGTCGTCGTGACCGGCAGGGAATGGGTTCTCGGGAGCGAGGCGATAGTCAACCGCCAGGATGCGGCCGCCTGAATAGCTGGCGAGGCGGCGGCAATGGGCGTCATGCGTATCGAGGTCGCCGATCACCCAGCCGCCGCCGTGGAAATATACAAGGCAGGGGCCAGGGGGTAGGGCGCCGGGCGGGGTGTAGAGTCGCACCGGGATGAAGCCGCCCGGCCCGGCGATGGTGAAATCGCGAGCGACGACATCGGCGGGGCTGGTGTCGAGGTTTTGGCCCATGCGCTGGGCGCGATACATGCCGCGCAGCATGTCGAGGGGAACGGCCTCAAGCGGCGGCGCGTCGGCGGGCGCCGCTGCGGCTTCGGCCTCGAGCATGGCCTTGAAATGGGGGTCGAGCATGGCGGTCCTCCGGTGGGCGCCGGTTCCCCCGGCCCTCTAGCGAGAGTGACGCTTATTCGGACCCGGCTGCGGCGCCAAGTCTTGAGACGCGCGCCTGCCAAAGACAGATAGCCGGCGTCACAACCAACTCCATCACCAGGGCCCAGCGCATCCGGCCTGGGTCACCGACGGCGATCAGGCCTCCCAAGCGCGCCAGGCCGCCGACGAACACCACCGCCGTGAGCAGCCGCACCGTTTCGCCGCGACGTTCGATGGTGGGGATGCAGCCCCAGAACACCAAGCCGATGGCCAGCAGCAGGCCGGAGAGGTAGCGAATATGACTGTCTTCGCCACCGCCGGCCCAGGGACCGAAAGCGGCTTCGCCGAGGATGACCCCGAGGCCGCCGCCCAGCAGGGGCACGAGGCCGGCGAGCAGCATGGCAATCTGAAGCGCGCGTCGTTCCATGGCGAAGATCCTGAGTGGCGTCGTGGCCGCCGATACTGGGCGGTTCTTGACCCGCGCTGGCCTTGGGCGCATAAGCGCGCCCTTCCGGCGCCAGACCCTAGCCTAGCGCCTCCACCGCCACGACCCCCCGTCGCCACAGTTCGGCATCGGGTACGAGGGCGGAGGGGACCCCCGTCCGCGTGATCGCGCACGGGGGCGTTTGTCGTTGCGTGTTAAGTCGCCCGGGCGTGGTTGAGTTGTCTGGGCGTGTTCGAAGTTTCGGGAACGGATCATGTTTGAAGGACTGAGCGAAAGGCTTTCCGGCGTCTTCGACCGCCTGTCCGGTCGCGGCGTCCTGTCCGAAAAGGACATCGACGAGGCGATGCGCGAAGTGCGCGTGGCCCTGCTGGAGGCCGACGTCGCCCTGCCGGTGGTTCGTGAGTTCATCGACAAGGCCCGGGTGTCGGCCCAGGGCGAGGCGGTGATCCGCTCGGTGAAGCCCGCCGACCAAGTGATCAAGATCGTCTACGACGGCCTGGTGGAGATGCTGGGCGGCGAGACCGCCGAGCCTCTGAGGCTGGCTCTGAACCCGCCGTCGGTGATCATGATGGCCGGCCTGCAGGGCTCGGGCAAAACGACGATGTCGGCCAAGCTGGCCCTTCGTCTGCTCAAGACCGAGCGCAAGAAGGTGATCATGGCCTCCCTGGACGTTCGTCGTCCGGCCGCCATGGAGCAGCTGGCGGTGCTGGGCAAGGAAGCCGGCGTCGACACCCTGCCGATCGTGCCGGGTCAAGCCCCGGCCGATATCGCCCGCCGCGCCCTGTCGGCCGCTCGCCTGGGCGGCTTCGACGTGCTGATTCTCGACACCGCCGGCCGCACCACCCTCGACGAGGCGATGATGAGCGAGGCGGCCGAGATCGCCCGCATCGCCAGCCCGGGCGAGACCCTGCTGGTCGCCGACAGCCTGACAGGCCAGGACGCCGTGCGCACCGCCAAGGCGTTCCATGAGCGCCTGCCCCTGACCGGCCTGGTGCTGACCCGCACCGACGGCGACGCCCGCGGCGGCGCGGCCTTGTCGATGCGGGCCGTGACAGGCCTGCCGATCAAGTTCCTCGGCACCGGCGAACGGATCGACGCGCTGGAGGTGTTCGACGCCCGGCGGGTCGCCGGCCGGATTCTGGGGCAGGGGGACGTCGTCGCCCTGGTCGAGCGCGCCTCGCAGGACCTCGACGAAGCCAAGGCCCTGTCGATGGCCAAGAAGCTCGCCAAGGGCCTGTTCGACCTCGACGACATGTCCGAGCAACTTGCCCAGATGGAGAAGATGGGTGGCATGGAGGGCCTGATGGGCATGCTTCCCGGCGTCCAGAAGGTGAAGAAGCAGATTGCCGAATCCGGCGTCACCGACAAGTCGATCCGCCGTCAGCGCGCGATCATTGGTTCGATGACGCGCAAGGAACGCAAGAAACCCGACATCCTTCAGGCCTCGCGCAAGCGGCGGATCGCCGCCGGCGCCGGCGTCGAGGTGCAGGAGGTCAACCGCCTGCTCAAGCAGCACCGCCAGATGCAGGACGCCTTTAAGATGATGGCCCGCGACGGCGGCAAGGGCTTTGCCCGCATGGCCGGCATGTTCGGCGGCGGCGGGCTCGACGCGATGAAGGCCATGGGCGGCGGCGCCAAGCCGCCCCCCTCCCTGCCCGGCGCGCCCGGCGGCGGCCCGACTCTTCCCGGACTCGGCGCCAAGCCCGGCGCCGGTCTCCCAGGTCTCGGCGGCCTGCCGCCCGGCTTCAATCCTTTCAAGAAACCCTGAAATCCAACCCGAAGGACTACCGCTCTCATGCTGAAGATTCGTCTCGCCCGCGGCGGCGCCAAGAAGCGCCCCTACTACTCGATCGTCGTCGCCGACAGCCATTCGCCCCGCGACGGCCGTTTCATCGAGAAGGTCGGCGCCTATAACCCGCTGCTGAAGAAGGATGACGCCCAGCGTCTGGTCCTGAAGGGCGAGCGCATCACCGAGTGGCTGAGCAAGGGCGCCCAGCCCACCGACCGCGTCGCCCGCTTCCTGGCCCTGCAGGGCCTGGGAACCTGGACCCATGGCCAGAACCCCAAGAAGGGCGAACCCCACGCCAAGGCCAAGGAACGCGTGAAGGAACGCGAAGACCGCGCCACCGCCGTCGCCGCGGCGGAAGCCGCCGCCGCCGCCGAAGCGGCCGAGGCCGCCGCCCTGGCCGCCGCCGCACCGGTCGTCGAGGAAGAGCCCGCCGTGGAAGCCGTGGCCGAAGAGGCCGTCGAAGCTCCGGTCGAAGGCTAGCTCTTGCCATGGGCGGCCTGATTCTCGTCGCCCAGGCGGCGGGGGCCTTCGGTGTGAAGGGCGATCTGCGGATCACGCCTTATACCGAGGACCCCGCGGCCCTGTTGCGTTACGCCGTCCTCAAGCGCGAGGACGG
>CAIQDO010000121.1 GCA_903870555.1 uncultured Caulobacteraceae bacterium | reverse complement strand
GGCCCAATCTCGAAGCCCTGGCGATGGGCCGGCAAGCGGCCGAACCGTTACTAGGAACCGTCGGGTTGAAGGTGCGGCGGGCGGACGGCGTCGGCGACCGTATCTATCTCGACGGCAATACCGCGGCCGGACTGGGCGCCGTCTATGGAGGCGCGTCTGTCTGCGCCTGGTACCCGATCACGCCGTCGACCTCCGTGGCGGAGGCGTTCATCGAATACTGCCACAACTACCGGGTCGACCCCGTCACCGGCGAATCCCGCTTCGCCATCATACAGGCCGAGGACGAAATCGCCTCGATCGGCATGGTGGTCGGCGCCGGCTGGAATGGCGCTCGAGCCTTCACCTGCACGTCTGGCCCTGGCGTGTCGTTGATGCAGGAATTCATCGGCCTGTCCTACTTCGCCGAAATTCCGGCGGTGATCTTCGATGTGCAGCGGGGCGGTCCCTCCACTGGCATGCCCACGCGCACTCAGCAGTCGGATATCCTGCTCGCCGCCTATGCCTCCCACGGCGACACCAAGCACGTCCTGCTGTTCCCGGAAGATCCGACCGAGTGTTTCGAGATGGGCGCCCAGGCCTTCGATCTGGCCGATCGCCTGCAGACAATGGTGTTCGTCATGCTCGATCTCGATATCGGCATGAACGAATGGCTGTGCCGTCCCTTGACCTGGGACGACAACCGCAAGCTCGACCGCGGCAAGGTCATGACCGCAGAGGCGCTGGAAGCCGGCGCCCCCTTCGGCCGTTATCGCGACGTGGACGGCGACGGCATTCCCTACCGAACGTTGCCGGGGGTTCATCCCACCCGCGGCGGCTACTTTACGCGTGGCACCTCCCGTGACCCGGACGCCCGCTACAGCGAAGAGGGCGCGGTCTATGTCGCCAACATGCAACGGTTGCTGAAGAAGTTCGAGACCGCCAAGGGCATCGTCCCGGCGCCGGTCACTCGCGTCGCCCCCGAAGCCACCGATCTGGGCGTGATCTACTACGGCTCGACATCGCCGGCGATGATCGAGGCGTTCGAAGCGCTGGAGGCGCAGGGCGTGCACCTGGACGGCCTTCGCGTCAGGGCCTTCCCGTTCAACGATTCGGTCATCGATTTCATCGCCGCGCACCGGCAGGTCTTCGTGGTCGAGCAGAATCGTGACGGCCAGCTTCGCACCCTGCTGATGAACGAGGGGGGGGTTGACCCTGCCAAGCTGATCGCCATCCTCAACTACGACGGGTCGCCGATCACGGCCCGCTTCATAACCGGCGGCATCCTTGAGGCGGCCCGCCAAGCTCCAAGGCAGCCTGAATGACGTTCATCGCCAAACCCCGACTGCACCATCCCCTTCTCAAGGCCAACGGCCTCGGCTTTACGCGACGGGACTATGAAGGGAAGGTTTCGACACTTTGCGCGGGTTGTGGTCACGATTCGATCTCCGCGGCGATCATCCAGGCCTGCTATGACCTGGAGGTTCTGCCGCATCGCCTCGCGAAAATGTCCGGGATCGGATGTTCGTCCAAGACGCCGGACTATTTCGTCGGCGCGTCCCATGGCTTCAACAGCGTTCACGGCCGAATGCCGTCGGTGCTGACCGGGGCCTATCTGGCCAATCGCGAGCTGATCTATCTCGGCGTGTCCGGGGACGGCGACAGTGCTTCGATCGGCCTGGGCCAGTTCGCCCATTCGATCCGGCGCGGCATCAACATGACCTACATCGTCGAGAATAATGGCGTTTATGGACTGACCAAGGGCCAGTTCTCCGCCACCGCCGACAAGGGATCGAAGTCCAAGCGGGGCGTGGCCAACACCGATGAGCCTATCGATCTTGTCGGGCTCGCGCTGCATCTTGGCGCCACGTTCGTCGGGCGCAGTTTTTCCGGCGACAAGGAACAACTGGTACCCCTTATCAAGGCGGCCCTGCACCACAAGGGCTCGGCCTTCATCGATGTGATTTCCCCCTGTATCCAGTTCAACAACCACAAGGGGTCGACGAAAAGCTTCGACTACGTGCGAGAGCACAATGCGACCGTCAACCGCCTCGACGTGATCGAGGATGGAACGGAAATCCTGGTCGACTACGCCCCCGGGACGGTCGAACTTGTGACCCAGCACGACGGCTCGACCCTGCGGCTGAGCAAGCTGCCCACGGATTACGATCCAACGGACAAAATCGCCGCATCCATGCGCCTACAGCTGCATCAGGCGCGCGGAGAGATCCTAACGGGCCTAATCTACATCGATCCTGCGGCGGAGGACTTGCACCACCACCTCGGGACGGTGCAAACGCCTTTGAACGGTCTTGACGACGCGGCCTTGATTCCCGGCGCCAAGGTGTTGGACCGGTTGAACGCCTCGTTGCGATAGCGGCGTCGGCGCCTTACGACACAGGTTTTTTGAGGCGTCCCGGCGGCGTCGACCCAGCAGTGAGGGGCCTATGCCCGATAGTACCGCAGCCCTGAATACGAATGTCGTTCCAGGGCTCGAGCCGGCGCCGACGCGGCATCGCAAGCTGATCGCCTGGGTCGGGGAGATCGCCGCCCTGACCAAGCCCGACGCCGTGTATTGGTGCGACGGGTCGCAGGCGGAATGGGACACCCTGACCAAACAGATGGTTGCTTCCGGCGCCTTGACACCGCTTGACCCCGAGAAACGGCCAAACAGCTTTGCCGCCTTTTCCGATCCGAAGGATGTGGCGCGAGTCGAAAGCCGCACTTTCATCTGTTCCGAAACCGAAATCGACGCCGGTCCGAGCAACAACTGGCGCGAACCCGTCGGCATGCGCGAGGAGCTTAACGCGCTGTTCGACGGCTGCATGCGCGGCCGCACGATGTATGTGATCCCGTTCTGCATGGGTCCGATCGGGTCGAAAATCAGCGCCCTTGGCGTCGAGATCAGCGACAGCCCCTACGTCGTCGCCTCGATGCGCATCATGACCCGGATGGGCAAGGCCGCCCTCGACGCGATCGGCGACGACGGCTTTTTTGTTCCCGCGGTCCATTCGGTGGGCAAACCCCTGGCTCCAGGCGAAGCCGACGTCGCTTGGCCATGCAGCGACACCAAGTATATCGTCCACTATCCGGAGACCCGGGAGATCTGGTCGTACGGTTCCGGCTACGGCGGCAACGCTCTGCTGGGCAAGAAGTGCTACGCCCTGCGCATCGCCTCGGTGATGGCGCGCGACGAAGGGTGGCTGGCCGAGCACATGCTCATCCTGAAGATCACCTCGCCCGAAGGCGCCGCGCACTACATCGCCGCCGCCTTCCCAAGCGCCTGCGGCAAGACCAACCTCGCCATGCTTCAGCCCACCCTCAAGGGTTGGAAAGCGGAAACGATCGGTGATGATATTTGTTGGATGCGTTTCGGCGACGACGGTCGACTGCGCGCGATCAATCCGGAGGCCGGTTTTTTCGGCGTTGCGCCGGGCACGGGCTTCGCCACCAATCCCAACGCCATCGCT
>CAIQDO010000120.1 GCA_903870555.1 uncultured Caulobacteraceae bacterium | reverse complement strand
TACGATGAGAACGACGGCTTCTTCGACCACGTCCCGCCGCCCGCGCCGCCGTCCCTTGCCGCCGACGGCTCGCCCCAGGGCGGATCGACAGTCGACACCGCCGGTGAATACCACACCGTCACCACGGCCAGCGAAGCCGCCGCCGAGCGCCCGGACTATATGGGCCGCCCCTATGGCCTTGGCCCCCGCGTGCCGATGTTCGCGATTTCGCCGTGGAGCCGAGGCGGCTGGGTGTCGTCGGAGGTCTTCGACCACACCTCGGTGATCCGCTTCCTGGAGAAACGCTTCGGCGTGATGGAGCCCAACATCTCGCCCTGGCGTCGCGCGGTGTGCGGCGACCTCACCGCCGCCTTCAACTTCCGCACCCCCAACGCCCCGTTCCCGGCCGGACTGCCCGACACCCGCGTCGTCGCCGCCCGCGCCGCCGCTCTGCCGGGCCGCACCCGCCCGCAGACCCCCGCCTCGCCGACGGCGCCGGAGCAGGCGCCCGGACCCCGCCTGTCGCGCGCCCTGCCCTACCGGCTGGCGATCGACGAGGCGCGCGCGGGCGGCGCGCTGAAACTTGCCTTCGTCAACTCCGGCTCCCTGGGCGCGGTGTTCCATGTCTACGACCGCCATCGCCTCCACCGCGCGCCGCGCCGCTACACCGTCGGCCCCGGCGGACGGCTTGACGACGTCTGGCCGGCCGGCGCCTACGACCTGTGGGTGCTGGGCCCGGGCGGTTTCCACCGGCATTTCATCGGCGACGCGGCCACGGATGAGCCGCGTCTGTCGGCCGCCCGTGATGGGGTTCGCGGTCTGACCCTTACGCTGGCGGCGCCCGGCGGACAGTCGCGCACCGCGCGGTTCGTCGCCAACGCCTACGGCCTGGCCCCCTCGACCGCGGACCTCGCGCCCGGTGGCAAGACCTCGCGACGATGGAGCCTGACCACCAGCCGCGGCTGGTACGACCTGACCGTGAGCCTCGATGGCGACCCTGGCGGCTGGGTTCGACGCCTGGCAGGGCGGATGGAAACCGGCGCGAACTCGATCACGGACCCGGCGATGGGCGGCGCGGCGATCCTCGCGCGGAAATGACGACCGAATAGAAGCGGCGGCCGGCACGGCGTGTCGCCGGTCAGATCAGTCCCAGCGCCTTGGCCTTCATTGCGGCCTCCGTCCGGTTCGCGGCGTTCATCGCGGCGATGGACTGTGAAAGATGTGTCTTGATGGTCGCCGGCGAGAGGCCAAGTCGCCGTGCGATGTCCTTGTTGGACAAACCTTCCGAAACGAGCCGAAGAACCGCTCCCTGCCGGTTCGTCAGCGCAACGCTGTTGGCGGGGACTGACGTGCCCGCGGCCCTTCGCGCTGACGCCAACGCCGCCACGCGTTCCGGGATGAAGCGTCCGCCGGCCAGGACCAGATCGACCGCGGCCAGGATGACGGCGCTGGGCGCGGTCTTTGGCACGAAACCGGCGACGCCGAGATCGAGCAGATCCAGCAACAGGCGATCGTCGTGTGAACCCGATATCACCAGAACCCGCAGATCGGGGGCGGCGTCGTAGAGCCCGGCGATCCCGCCCCGCTCGTCGGCGCCGGGCATCGCCAGGTCGGCCAGACACAGGTCGGGCCCTGTCTCGGCCTCGGCCCAGGCGTCGACGAAATCGCCAGCTTGCGTGATCCTGGCGTGGGGCCAACGGCTGGAGACGGTCCCTGCCAAGGCCTCGCGCACCAGAGGGTGGTCGTCACAGATCAGGACGTGCATGTGCGTTCCAGTTGTCGACTTGGCGACAGCGTTCTCGGCGATCGAGCCACCCCTCCGAGACGGAGGAAGAAGGCGCTGCCGGATCGCCAGCGCGGATCCAGGCCGATGTCGCCGCGCTGCAGATGCGCCAGCCGCCTGGCCGAAGACAGGCCGACTCCGAACCCGCCCCGGCCACGATCGGCCCCCTGGGCGAAGTCCGCGAAGATGGCCTCCCCATCCTGCGGCGGGACGCCCTTTCCATCGTCGATGACCCAGATCACGGCGTTGTCGCCGGAACGGCGGACGCCGATGAGCACGCGGGATCCATCCGAATGGCGAAGCGCGTTGCCCACGAGATTGCCCAGGGCGCGCCGCAACAATTCAGGGTCATGAAGCGCCGAAAGTCTGCTCGGGCAAACGATGATCGCCATGCCGGCCCGCGCCGCCGTCTCGCCGTGTTCCAGAACGACGGTGTCGATGACCGATGCCAGGGGCGCCACGCTGAGGGTCGGCGTGACGGCGCCGCCCTCGAGCCTGAGGTGATCGAGCATCGATTCCAGCAGACTCTGGACGGATTCAAACGCCGTGCGGGCATTCCGGGCGGCCCGTTCCTTGAGCGCGGCCTCGCCCTGGCCAAGGGCCTGATCAACAAACAATCTGGCGGCCTGGATCGGCTGCTGGAGATCATGGGTGGCGGAGGCGATGAAGCGCGTCTTGGCGTCGCGTTCGGCGGCGACGATCGCCACGGCCGCCTCCAGGGACTTCGCGGCGCGTTCGCTCAGTTGCCTCGCCGCCACCGCCTGCTCAGCCACGCGCCAGATCAGTCTCCTGACGATGATCAGCGAACCCCCCACCATCGCCAGAAAGACCGTGATCGGCAGCCTGTAGGGCACATTGTGGGTCAACAGGAAACAGGCCAGGGACAAGACGACGGCCAGACAGCCGATCGTGGCCAGCCGGTTCGCCTGCACCATCATGACCACCGCGATGAACCACAGATACAGAATGATCATCAGCATCCGGAACGAGTTGTCGGCCGGCGGCATGATGATCCAGACGCTGGCGACGATGCCGGCGCAAAACAGGAACGCCGCCAACTCGATCCCGCGCACCCAGGTCCGCGCGGACAACCGGTCTCGGACGCTCTGGAACGCGAAGCTGACCTGGATGACCACGAGGTAAGCCAGGCTTGCGAACATGAACACAAGCCACGGGGCAAGCTGCGGCGAGGGGGCGACGCGGCCCGCTTCGGCGCGCAGAAACACCAGAACCATCGCCATGACCAGGGTGGCGACGACACCGGGAAGGCTTCGGCCGAGCAGGACCTGACCATCTTCCTTACGGTAGGGCGCTCCCGGCTCAGGCGTGGGTCGCAGGGTCACCGCGTCCCCCGCGGACCGGCCGCCGCTCGGCCAAATGGCTCAGCCGTTTGGCCGATGAACTCATACATTCTTCCATTCTAAACATGGATCCGTGGTGAAGCTCAACGGGCATTTCCGCCCCTGGAGGCGAGAATGAAAAGTAACTCGATTAGAATTGGCGCGGCCATAGCGATGTCCACGTTGTTTGGTATTGCGGCTGCTGGAGAAGCATCGGCCGCCGATCTATTAAGCGGAAGCGTTACTATTACAAATAACTCTCCCACTTTGTCAAATATTACAAGTTCCGGATCCGGACCGACGACCGGAAACGTTAGCACTTCAAACGGTTTTAATTTTGCTTTCACCAGTAATACAATTACCTACACAGATGTCTACAGTGGATACTATACCTCCGTAGGACCTACATTGCCCGATTTCAATGGATTTGTTCTCACTTTTACCGGTGTTCCGACGATATCAGGAGTAACGATTGATCCCTCAAGTCAACAGTCACCAACTCTGTGGTCTAATGCCAATCAGGTATTTGTTGAGTTCAACGGGGGCCCCCAAAATGGTGGGGCAACTTCTGTTTTTGACGTTTCCTTCTCCACTGCCGTTCCTGAACCCACCACTTGGGCGATGATGCTGCTCGGCTTGGGCGGCTTGGGCCTTGCGTTGCGAGTTTCGCGCCGAAAGCAATCCGACGCCGTCGCGGCCGCCTGATCGACCGATCCATTTTGATCGACGAACTCCGCTGGCCGAAGGGTCGGCGGAGTTTTTGTGTGTATGGGGGCGAAGGCATGGTCCGCCTCGACGCGGCCATTTCCGATAATGCGCCTTATCGGTTTTGCGCTTCGAGGTATTGCGGTTTATACATGTTCAAAGGTTTCGGTAAGGACTTCCAAGACCGCGAAACGAACCGCGCTGAGATGTTCCATGGCAAGATCAACTCCAGCCCTGTCGGATCGATGTCCCCGCGATTTTGAGTGGCGAGGCCGCCCCGTGGGACACGACCGCACCTGAGGCTATTGCGGCTTCAGGACAAATCCATGACTCTGTCCTGCGGGGTTCTCTCCATCTCCGACGATAACGCCGGCCGCGTTGATGTCGTTGGCTCTTTCAAGTTTCCATCCACTCCCAGAGGGGATGAGGTCATTCAGGTTATAGATTTTGCCATTTGCGAAGAGTATGGCCACGGAAAGACCAGTCGTTGTGCTGACGCTCCCTACGGCTTGACCGCGTGCATTCGCTGCCTGGATATCGCCGCCGGTGGCGTCCGGCACGATGCCCCCATCGGTCATTGTTCCGGCGGACCAGGTTACGACATGCAGATGGCCCCCTCCAACGCAGGCGCCATAGACAGTCCCGGCGTCGTCGATCGCCCCGCCATGACACCAGGTCGCCCATGACGGTCGAGGCAACGCGGTCATGGTTCCGGCCCTGTAAATAAAGGCGCTGTAGGTCCCGTCGGCGCCTGAGGAGGTACCGGTGATGGTTCCCGATGAATTTATGTCACTTGCGCCACTATAGCTTCCGCCAAGCGTGCCTAGGTCTGAGATCCTGCCTGTGAGCCACTCGGTGGCATGATTGTCTGAGTCCGAGTCTGAAAACGCTGATCCAACGGCTACGCCAGCGTCGTTGACACGGCTGACTCCACCAGGCCCAATGCTATTCAGACTTGGGAGCTGACTAAGCCCATTGCTGGTCCACTCCGCGGGCCCGCTATACCCTGCTGGGTTGGTCGTTACGCTTCCGACGACCAGGCCACCATTGTTGATGTCGGCGGCGGTACCGCTCGGGGTGTCCGCGTTGCCGCTTGGGAGAGCTTGCATGACCCCGCCGCTCCAAAGGAACGGGCGAGCATTGAAATCGGGGCCGCTTACGAACGCGTTTCCGACGACTTGTCCGGCGTCATTGAGTCCATACGCCGAACTGTAGGTTCCGCCCAAGGTGCCGATATCGGTGAGCGCGTAGCTGAGACCGGTCGAGATGGTGACAGGGATGCGCCCCGAGTCCTCGTCGCCAAGGATGTCGATTGTCGCGGTCGTGGTGGTGGTCACTGGTCCGACTGTCACATTGACCGTGGCTGTCAGCGCGCCCTGGGGCACGGTGACCGAGGTCTGCGAAGCAAGCGCCGCCAGGCTGTTATGGACGAGGAAGGTGGCGCCCCCAGGTCCGGCCGGACGGACGAGCGCGATCGTAAGGGCGCCTGGCTGCCCGGCCGCGAAGGTCACGGGCGCGAAGGTGGAAGGCGCGATGGCGCATGCGTCGCCGGCATGGCGGCCCGTGGTGTTGGCCTGGTCGGGATTGGGCGTTAGCGGGCAGTCGTCGGCGGGATCGAGGACGCCGTCATGATCAGCGTCGGACTTGGCGCGCAACGCGATCATCACGGCCACGGAGGGTTCGGCCCGCCGCCCGAAGGCGGGATTGCTGAAGTCCGGGATATCCCGAAAGCTGTAGCGCAGGTTGGGCCAGTCGGCCGCGCCGGAGAGAAGCCGCAGATTCGGGTCGTGGTCTTCGCTATCGTGGATGTTCAACTTAACTCCAGACTCCACCGCGCCACTGACGCCGTTCCAGTCGATATATGGGCCGAACGGCGCGTCGACTGGGTAGTGGGCGCCGCTGCCGTCGGTCGCCAGTCGAGCAAACCAAGCGCGCGCGTTCGATGCTCTGAGATAGTTGGCGGCAGGATCCGCCGGGATCGGAATCCCGACGATCTCATTGAGGCCGGTCACTTCGTCCAGGGACTGCAGCACGATGGGAGAATAGGTGAGAAATCCGATGCTGACGTCAAAATAGTCCTGATAGGCATAGTTCATAACGCTTACATAGTTAGGCTTGTAGTTGATCGAATATTGCGGCGCCGCGCCCGCGGATGAAGCGTCACCTGGGCAGTCAAAGACACCCGACACCAGGGGGCCGCCATGGCATAACCCCAATGTGTGCCCCAATTCATGCATGACCGTGCCCGCCAGCACGGGCACGCGATTCCGTCCGTCGGCCAGTTTCGCCACATGCAGCATCGAAACGAAGAAATCGCTTGGCGAGTTCTCCATGCCGGTGCTGTCGGCTGGCGTTATCCCGGCGGTCTC
This sequence comes from uncultured Caulobacteraceae bacterium, assembly GCA_903870555.1. Taxonomy (GTDB): domain Bacteria; phylum Pseudomonadota; class Alphaproteobacteria; order Caulobacterales; family Caulobacteraceae; genus Acaudatibacter; species Acaudatibacter boreus. The sequence continues at coordinate 795 of CAIQDO010000120.1, read as the reverse complement.
TCGCGTGGCGTAGGAGACACCGATGATCGCGTACCGCTGGACGAGTTGCTTGGCGAACATGATGAAATGGCAGTTTGAGTCCGCCCGGTCCGCCGCCGTTCCATAGTAACCCTTCCCGGATGCGATGCAGGGGTCGCCCGCGCTTCCGAGCCGCAACCCGACGAACGACGGTGTCGTCTCTGTCGGTAGCGGAGCCGACCCAGCCAACACGTCCTGGAGACCCGCCGGTAAGGTGTCGTCGAGAACAAAGCTGCCGACGTTCGGGTCAGTGAGAAAATGAAGGCTTACGCCCTTGTTGCCATCGGCGTTGACGAGCGGGGCGTTCGCGAAGGCATATTGCACTTCGAAAAGCGCCGCCTCGATGTCCGATGCGTCGGCCGGCGTTGCTGTTGCGCTTGGTGCGTAGTCGACTTCCAGGAATAGATCTTTGTGTTTCGGTAATGCGCCGGCTTTGTCCAGAGCGACATCCGGCTTTCCGTCGCCGTTGACGTCCAGGCCGTAGATCTCCCAGTCGTCGCACAGTCCGTCTCCATCGGTGTCGACGACGCCGGCGCCGTTCAAGCGATCGCTGCAGGCCGGCGAGAGTTCCGAGGTCGAACCGGCGGGCGTGGTCACCGTGGCGCTGACGATCGGCAGCGGAAGCGCGCCCGGATAGACCAGGCGGAAGCTACCGTTCGTCGTGACGGAGGTTGCCCCTAGATACAGCTTTGCCGAACCGAAGCAGACCTTGGCGTCCGGCTTGACGCAGCGCGCGTGCTGGCCGGCGTAGACGTCGATACGCAGCGCCTCCGGATG
>CAIQDO010000119.1 GCA_903870555.1 uncultured Caulobacteraceae bacterium | reverse complement strand
GTGGAACGAATATCTGGCCCAGCGCGGCGACCGCACCGAGCAGGTGATCGCGGCGGGGGAGGGGTCCGAGACGCTGTCGACCGGCATCGGCACGCCGGACGACATGCGCCGCCATCTCACCGCCTTCGAGGCGGCCGGGGTGGATCAGGTGATCCTGATGCAGCAGGCCGGCCGCAACAAACACGCGCACATCTGCGAGTCTCTGGAGCTGTTCGCGGCCGAGGTGATGCCCGAGTTCAAGGCGAGGGTCGCCGAACGCGAGGCGCGCAAGGCGGCCGAGTTGGCGCCGTTCATCGAGGCCGCACTGGCGCGCAAGGCCTGGATGAAGCCCCTGGCCGACGACGAGATCCCGGTGGTGCGAGCGTCGGTGGGCAAGGCCCAGGTCGGGCGCTGAGCCTTCCTGCGGAACGGGCGGGCGACCTGGGGGTTTGACTGCCAACCCCCAGGAGAGACGCGATGAGCGACACGACAGCCGACGCCGACAAGACCGAACGCCATCCCGAGATGATGGGCGATGGGACCGAGGAGCAGAACCTGAACCAGGTCGGCAATCCGTCGGCCCGCATCACCGAGGCCGACGTCAAGGCGGCCTTTGGCGTGGGCGAAACGCACCAGGAAGTCCTGGTCGACGAGAGCCTCAAGGAAACCTTCCCCGCCAGCGACTCGCCGACGCCGAAACACCTGACCTGAGGTCAGCCTATCGGCCCCAAGTCATCCGACGCCCCGTCAGGGTCCCTTTTTTGGGGGAGACCTATAGGCCGCGGGATTTCTGCGCCAGAAGTTCGCCGATATGGCGGGCCAGCTCGGCGCCCGAGGTAGGCTTGCGGAGCAGCGAGACGCCGCCGCGCGTGGCCAGGTCGAGCGACGCCTCCGCCTCGGGTCCGAGGTGGCCGGTCAGCAGAATGGCCGGCAACACCGGGTTGCGTCGACGGGCCTCGCCGATCAGGGCCAGTCCGTCGGCCTGGCCCGGCATCGACAGGTCCGACACCAGCACGTCGATGTCGCAACCGCCGGCGAGCAGCACGAGAGCGTCGTCTGCGCTCTCGGCCTGGTCGACCGTGAAGCCCGCCAGGCGGAGTTCCTCGCCGAGCGTCTCGCGGACGAAGGCTTCGTCATCGACCAGCAGCACACGGGCCGTCAGCGCGATCCTCGGCGTGGGCGTCGATGGCCCGCGTGCCGCGTCGGTCGTTTCGGGCGCGCGCGGCAGCCAGAGCGAGACCGTCGTTCCGGCGCCCGCCCGGCTGTCGAGCCGGAGGACTCCGCCGGATTGCTCGGCGAACGCCCGCGCCATCGACAGGCCCAGGCCCGTGCCGCGGCCGTGCGGCTTGGTGGTGAACAGCGGCTCGGTGGCGCGGGTCAGCGTCGCCTCGTCCATGCCGGCGCCGTTGTCGATCACGCGCAGGCGGACGCTGTCCTCGCGCGCCGCGTCGATGTCGGCGGCGATGGTCAGCACGCCGCCGTCGATCATCGCGTCCCGGGCGTTGGTCGCCAGGTTGAGCAGCACCGTCTCAAGCTGGGCCTTGTCGGCCAGGAGGGGCGGGAGGCAGGGCGGGGCCTCGATCTTCACCCGGATGTTGGACCCGATGGCGTGGTCGAGGATGGCCGCGACGTCGACGAGGAGGCTGGCCATGTCGAGGCTTTCGGCGTTCAGGTCTCCCCCGCGGGAAAAGGCCAGCAGCCGCCGGGTGGTGGCCGCGCCGCGCTCGACCGCGTCGAGCACCCGGTCCGCCAGCATCCGGACCTCGGCCGGGTCCGCCGCGCGTCTGTGGATCAGGGTGGCGCCGCCGCTGACCGCCTGCAGGACATTGTTCAGGTCGTGCGCGATGCCGCCGGCCAACCGGCCCAGCGCCTGCATCCGTTCGGCCTGGGCGGCCCGCTGCTGGGCACCCTGGCGCGCCGCCACCTCCGATTGGACCCGCGCCTCCAGCGACGTGGTCACGCTTCGGAGCTCTCGCTCCAAAGCCACGCGCTCGGTGATTTGCACCGCCACGCAGGTGAGGCCGACCACGGCGCCGGCGTCGTCGCGGATGGTCTCGGCGTAGAGATCGAACCAGTCGAGCGGCGCGCCCGGAGCCGCGACGGCAATTTCGCGTTGTTCGCCCCGGCCGGTCGCGATCACCCGACGCTTGAAGGTCTCGATGTCATCGAGGCAGGCCCGGTCCATCAAATCGGCGTCGCTCTTGCCGATGACCTGTTCGAGGTCGTAGCCCAGCCTGGGATTCCAGATCCAGGAATAGCGCAGGTCGACATCCTGCTCCCAGACCGACACGCGGGAGTTCAGAAGGGCGGCGGTGAAGCGCCGCTGGTTGCGCGTCAGGTCGGCCGAAATCGCCGCGACCTTGGCCTGAAGCGCCTCCCGTTCATTGGCCTCGCGGGCTCTGAGCCGTTCCTGGATCCGGCCAAGCCGCATGGCCAGCATCGAGATCAGCCCGCCGCAGGCGAGGAAGGCCAGCATCGACAGCCCATCCGCCCTCTCGAAAAACCCGAAGGATCGAATGGGCGCGATCCAGAAATAGTCCGCCACGACCGCCGACAGCAGAGTCGCCGCCAACCCGCCCCGACCGCCACCGATCAGCGCGGCCAGGATCACCGCGGGATAGAACGTCAGGAAGACGTGCGACGGGCCGAGGTCCGGCAGGGCGGCCAGCCTCAACAGGTGGGCGAGGCCCACCAGCAGGGCGGCGACAGGCAGAGCCCAGCGGCGCTTCAAGCCTTGTCCCCACCGCCGCATCATTCAGACCACGCTTTCGTCGGAACCGGACTCCAAGGGGTCTTAACTCCGGGTCTTCACCTTTGTTCCGGCCACCGCGATCAGCGACTCGACGCAGTCGCGGATCGACTCGTCGAGGGGGCGGAAGGCGACCCCGGTCGCGGCGCGGATGCGCTCGTTACGCAGGTCGGCCTTGGCCCAGATGGCGCGGAACTCGCCCTCGCGGGCCTTGATGCGGTCGGGGAAGGGATCGACCGGCGCGGTATATTGGTGGTTCAGCTCGGGCAGCAGCCGGTCGATGCTGGCGCAGATGTCCTCGACGTTGCGGGCGTCCGTCGACCAGGCGATGTAGCGTTCGCCGTTCCTGACCGTCAGGCTCTCCAGCAGGCCGATATGGCCGGCGGCGTCGTCGCGCACGTCCACGGTCATCCACGGCCGGTAGACCCCGTTCTGTTCGTATTCGCCGACCAGCATGTCCTCGATGATATGCTGCCAGGGCCCCATGTCCTTCTGGTGCGCCGACTGGATCGGGCCGACATTGTCGCCCGGGCAGCAGGTGACGGAGTCCCAGACGCCGCTGACGGCCGCGGCCTCGGCGAAGCTGCGCTCGGCGATCAGCTTGCCCATGGAATAGCCCTGTCCGCGCTGCGGCGTGCGTTTGGGATTGCTCTCGTCGGGGTACCGGCCCTCCCAGAACACCGGCCGGCGAACGACTTCCTGCAGGTCCATCTCGGAAATGACCGCCGCCACAGAGGAGGTTACCACCACCCGGCCGACGCTGCGCGAGGCGTTGATGCTGGCGATGATGTGGTCGCAGGTCCGCTGCACATAGGCCTGATCGACGTAGTCGCTGATGTGGGCGACGTGGGCGAGGCCGTGGCAGCCCGGCAGGATGTCGTCGAGGCAGCCCTCCTTGTCGAGGTCGGCGGCGTGCAGGGTCAGGCGACCCGAGGCGTAGCCCGGCATGGCCTTGAGAAAGTCTGTCCGCCGTCCGTCGTCGACGTCGCGCACGCAGGCCCGCACCCGATAGCCCTTGTCGAGCAGCAGCCGGGTCACCCAGCCGCCGAGGAAGCCGGCTGCGCCGGTTACGGCGATCACGCCGCGATGGGGAACTGGGGCCATGGGAGTCTCCTGGTTTGCGTGCGTCAGCCGCCGACGATCCAGCCGACTTCGGCGGCGAAGCTGGCGAAGAACTCGGGCGTGTAGGCCGCTTCGGGCGTTTCGCGCACCAGGGCGTCCAGACGGTGGGCGTCGTCGCCGACCAGGATGCGCCAGCGCTCGGTCTTGACCCCGTCGAGGATCACCGTGGCGGCGGCGGCGGCGGTCATCGGCGCGTCCTCGTGGAAGCGGCGGGCGGCCTCGGCCATGAAGGCGTGGATCTGGTCGTCGGACAGGCCTTCGGCGGCCGCGCCCATCATCCCCGCCATCCGCGCCCGCGCCTGGGCGACGGCGGCGTCGCTCAGGGTGTCGGAGTCGTCGCCGGTCAGCACCTTGCGGCTGTTGCTGATGATCTGGGTGCCGATGTGGCCCGGCATCACCACCGAGCACTTGATGTGGGGGGCGTTGAGGCGAAGGTCGGTGATCAGGGCCTCGGTGAAGCCCTTTACGGCGAACTTGGCCGCGGCATAGGCGGTATGAGGCGTGTTGGGGCCGATCGAGGCCCAAAACCCGTTGACGCTGGAGGTGTTGACGATGTGGCCCGCCTCGGCGGCCATCAGCATCGGCAGGAAGGCGCGGCAGCCGTTGTAAACGCCGCCCCAGCAGATGTTGAAGGTCCGTTCCCAGCCTTCGCGGTCGCCGCTGACGAAGCCGCCCCCGCCGCCGATGCCGGCATTGTTGAACAGCAGGTGGATATGGTCGGTGTCCTGGTCGCGGGCGACCGCGTCGCGAAAGGCGTTCATCGCCGCCTCGTCGGACACGTCGGCGACGAAGGTGGTCACCCTGACCCCCTGCGCGCCTTCGGCCTCGCATAATGACTTGGTCACCGCCATGTTGGCGGCCGAGACGTCGCACATGGCGACATTGCAGCCTTCGGCGACCAATTGGCGGGCCAGTTCCCGACCCATGCCCGTGCCGCCGCCGGTGATCACCGCGAATTTGCCCGTGAAATCCTTCATGAGTCTTCCTCTTCCCAGGGTGTCTCGCCCTCTCGTCCGGAGGGCTTGTCGTCGGTCTCGCGACCGGCCCTTTGTATGGCACGGGCGAACGCCCCGCGCCCACCCCCCCGCGCCCGATTGCGTGGCGTGGCGGGCACAGAGCGCCGGCAATCGACGCCAATCGCCGATCCATCGGCC
>CAIQDO010000118.1 GCA_903870555.1 uncultured Caulobacteraceae bacterium | reverse complement strand
CTCGCGCGGACGCCCGTCCCGCCACCCGCGATTCACCCAAACACCGACCCTGTCGGAACGGGTTTCGCCCTGGACACCGACGCGGGCGAGGGCGGAGATGACCCAGGACTCCAGCCCGCTGACGAAGGCGCGTGCGTCCCGCCCGCGAACGCGCAGATCGAGCAGCACATAGGCCACACGCTGCCCCGGGCCATGATAGGTGAATTGGCCGCCGCGTCCCGTTTCGAACACCGGGAAGCGATCCGGCCAAAGAAGATCGGCCGGTTTTGCCGACACGCCCGCCGAATAGAGCGGCGGGTGTTCGAGCAGCCAGACCAGTTCGCCGGCGGCCCCCTCGGCGATCGCCTGGGCGCGGCGCTCCATTGCGACCACAGCGGCCGGGTAGGGAACCAGGCCTGAAGAAACGGCCCAGCCGACGGGCTGGCTGTCCGGCCGGGTGAAGGTCGTCAGCGGAGGGGGCAAAACCGAGGTCATGAGCCGACAATGTGCGGCTCTCCGTAAGATAAAGCAAAGCGCGGCTTCACAAGCGCCTGGGGTTTTGCTACCCCCCGCCGCTCACCACGGGCGGTCGTGGCGGAATTGGTAGACGCGCAGCGTTGAGGTCGCTGTGGGGCAACCCGTGGAAGTTCGAGTCTTCTCGACCGCACCAGTGACGGCGCAGGCGTCAGGCCGATCCGGTTCGACCCTGCGGCCGCCGCCCAGATAGCGGCAGGCGGCCTTGCGTGCTAAGGCCGCGGCATGATTTCAAATCACGGACCGATGATGGATTTCGGCCTTGGCGAGACCGCCGACGCCATTCGCGACACGACCGCGAGATTCGCCGCCGACCACATTGCCCCGATCGCCGCCGAGGTGGACCGCGCCAACAGCTTCCCGCGCGAGCTTTGGCCGCTGATGGGTGACCTGGGTCTGCATGGAATCACCGTTGAGGAAGACTTCGGCGGTCTGGGCCTCGGCTATCTTGAGCACGTCGTGGCGATGGAAGAGGTGTCCCGCGCCTCGGCCTCAGTCGGCCTCAGCTACGGCGCCCATTCGAATCTCTGTGTCAACCAGCTTCGCCGGTGGGGTTCGGAAGCCCAGAAACGTCACTACCTGCCAAGGCTTATCACCGGCGAGCACGTTGGCGCCTTGGCGATGAGCGAGGCCGGCGCCGGCTCGGACGTTCTGTCGATGAGCCTGGCCGCGCGTCGGCGCGGCGACCGCTGGGTGCTGAACGGAACCAAGTTCTGGATCACCAACGCCCCGCATGCCGACGTGTTGGTCGTCTACGCCAAGACCGCGCCCGAGGCCGGGGGCAGGGGCGTGACGGCCTTCATCATCGAGAAGGATTTCAAGGGCTTCGCCTGCTCCCCCAAGCTCGACAAGTTCGGCATGCGGGGCTCCGACACCGGCGAGCTGTTGTTTGAGGACTGCGAGGTTCCGGACGACAATGTCATGGGGCCGGAGAACGGCGGAGCGGGCGTGCTGATGAGCGGGCTGGACTATGAACGGGCCGTGCTCGCCGCGGGACCGCTCGGCATCATGCAAGCCTGCATGGACGCCGTTTTGCCGTATGTTCGCGAGCGGAAACAGTTCGGCAAGCCGATCGGCACATTCCAGCTTATGCAGGGCAAGGTCGCCGACATGTACGTCGCCCTCAATTCGGCCCGGGCCTATGTCTACGCTGTCGCCAAGGCCTGCGACGCCGGCAAGACCACCCGGTTCGACGCCGCTGGCGCGATTCTGCTGGCCAGCGAGAATGCTGTTCGGGTGTCTCTGGAAGCCATCCAGGCCCTCGGCGGCGCCGGCTATCTTAAGGACTTCCCCGTCGAGCGGTATCTGCGCGACGCCAAGCTCTACGATATCGGCGCGGGCACCAATGAGATCCGTCGATTCCTGATCGGCCGCGAACTGATCGGCCAATAGGCCGGACGATCCAGGCCCGAAAAAGCGAAGGGCCGCTCCATCGCTGGAGCGGCCCTTCCATCGTCGTGACCGCAGCCTAGTCGGTGATGAACCGATTGGCCGTGACCTCGTCCATTGAGCGTCAAGACGCCGTCAGGCGCGAGCCTCCATCTTAGGGCTCCAGGTCGTAAGCGACCGCGGTTGGAGACAATGAGACACTGGACCACCTCCTTTCAGCTGTTGAAACAGGACCCACACTATGGCCCGATCGATCCGGGCTGGCAATCAGGTGTTCCGCGGCGGCGCGGCGGGTCGCTTTTGGGTTGACAGGCTCCGGCAAGGGGGCCATTTCGACCCCGCCTCGTCGAACGCGACGCGTTCCTCGCGGCTCCCTGACGGAAACCCAAAACCCAATGTCAAGCGACAGTCCTGGTCCAAATTCCCGGCCGCTTGGGCGGTTGCGCCGAGCCTGACATAGCGGGCTCCCCGTGACAGCCGGCGCGGCGATCACGAGGCGAGCCCATGGTCTACCTCTCATCCGACCGGCTGAACACCGGACTGCTCGCGCGGTTCGCGCGACGCCAGTTCGCACCCAATCGCTACGACCTGATCGCGCTGCTGCTGATCGGCGCGGCGGCGGTGCTGGTCGTTCATGGCGCCCAGCAGATGAGCCTGCCGGTGACCCACCTGCACACCGAACCGGTGGTGCTCGATCCCGCGCGGCTGCCCGAATATGCCTTGCGGTCCACACTGCGAATGTTCGCGGCGATCTTGCTATCCCTGGCCTTCACCTTCCTGGTCGCCACCGTGGCCGCCAAGAGCCGAAAGGCGGAACTGGTTATCGTGCCGATGCTCGATATCGCCCAGTCGATCCCGATCATGGCCTTTCTGGCCTTCACCCTGGCCTTCTTCATTCGCCTGTTCCCCACAAGTGAGCTGGGCGCCGAGTGCGCGGCGATCTTCCTGGTATTCACCTCCCAGGCGTGGAACATGGCTTTCAGCTTCTACCAGTCACTGCGCACGCTTCCTGTCGATCTGGTCGAGGTCAGCCAGCAGTTCCGCCTGTCGCCCTGGAAACGCTTCTGGAAGCTTGAACTGCCTTTTGCCACTCCGGCGCTGGTCTGGAACACCATGATGTCGATGTCGGGGGGATGGTTTTTCGTCGTTGCTTCCGAATATTTCACCGTCGGCCGGACGCAGGTTAGCCTGCCGGGGATCGGTTCGTGGTTGGCCATAGCCATCGAGCGTCAGGACCTGGTGTCCGTGAGCTGGGCGGTCGGGGCCATGGCGGTGGTGATCGGGCTGTATGACCAGTTCGTGTTCCGGCCGATTGTCGCCTGGGCCGACAAGTTCCGCTTCGAACAGACGGCGTCGGAGACCCAGCCTCAGTCCTGGTTCTTCGATGTCCTCCGGCGAACCCGAATCCTGAAGCGCCTGGCGATTCCCTTCGCCGGCCTTATGTCGGTCATGCCCCGTCCGCGATTGCCCAGGCTCATCGTCGCACGCGAGCCTGACCCCCTTGTCGCGATCTGGATCGATCGGGCCTGGTTGGCGGCGGTCGCCTTGGCCGGGGCTTGGGCGGTGTGGACCATCTTCAGCTACCTTACGACGAATCTTCGCATGTCCGATCTGCTGCTGGCGTTCGGCCTCGGATTCCTGACCCTCGCGCGCGTTCTCGTCCTGATCGCCGTGGCCAGCCTGATCTGGGTGCCGATTGGCGTCTGGATTGGTCTGCGTCCCAGGTGGTCGCAACGGATACAGCCCGTCGCACAATTCCTGGCCGCCTTTCCGGCCATTGTTGTCTTCCCGTTCGTGGTGATGGGCATAGCCGGCGCTCACCTTAACCCCAGCCTCTGGCTGTCGCCGCTGATCATCCTCGGCACCCAGTGGTATATCCTGTTCAATGTCGTGGCCGGCGCCAGCGCGCTGCCGAACGATCTCAAGGAAGCGGCGGGCATTTTTCACCTGCGATCCTGGCAAAGGTGGCGCGACTTCATCCTTCCTGGAATTTTCCCTTACTATGTGACAGGCGCCCTTACCGCCTCGGGCGGGTCGTGGAACGCCAGCGTCGTCGCCGAGGTCGTCAGCTGGGGCCACACCAAGCTTGAGGCCGCCGGGCTTGGCGCCTTCATCGCCAAGGCGACAGATGCTGGAGACTTCCCGAGGGTCGCCCTCGGCGCGACAGTCATGAGCATCTTCGTGATCGCGCTCAACCGATCGGTCTGGCGGCCCATGTATGCCTACGCCGAGAAGAATCTCCGACTGAACTGAGGCCCGAGAACATCGCCATGACCATGACTCTGGATCGCTCTGCTCAAGCCCTCGCGCCCCTGGTCGAGGTCAAGCACCTCAAGCATGTCTACGGTAGCGGCGGGGGGGGAGCGGGCCTGCTCGTGCTCGATGACGTCAACCTCACTCTCAGGCCCAATGAGATCGTGGGCCTTTTGGGGCGGTCGGGATCAGGGAAGTCTACCCTGTTGCGCTCGATCGCTGGCCTGATCACTCCGACCGCGGGGACGGTGACGGTCTCCGACATGCCGGGCGACGACACCGCTCATGGGGTGTCGATGGTTTTTCAAAGCTTTGCCCTGTTTCCCTGGCTCACCGTGCAGAAGAACGTGGAGTTGGGTCTGGAGGCTCAGGGCGTGGCGCCGGAAATTCGCCGCAAGCGCACGCTGGCGGCGATCGACCTCATCGGCCTTGACGGGTTTGAGAACGCCTATCCCAAGGAGCTGTCCGGCGGCATGCGGCAACGCGTCGGCCTTGCCCGCGCCCTGGTGGTCCAGCCTTCCGTCCTGTTGATGGACGAGCCGTTTTCCGCGCTGGATGTGCTGACCGCCGAAACCCTGCGGACCGACCTCCTCGACCTGTGGTCGGAAGGCCGAATGCCGATCCGCTCGATCCTGATCGTTACCCACAATATCGAGGAAGCGGTGTTGATGTGCGACCGCATCCTG
>CAIQDO010000117.1 GCA_903870555.1 uncultured Caulobacteraceae bacterium | reverse complement strand
CGCGCACGGGGCTGCTGGATTTCCAGGACGCCCTGCGCGCCCATCCGGCCTGGGACCTGTCGATGCTGCTCCACGACGCCCGCCGGGACGTGTCTCCCGACCGTGAGACCGCCGCCCTGGCCCGCTATCTCGCCGCCCGTCCGGACCTGGATCCCGAGGCGTTCCGCGCCGACTTCCACGCCCTGGGCGCCCTCAACATTCTGCGCATTCTCGGCATCTTCTCCCGGCTGGTGGCCCGCGACGGCAAGCCGCGCTACCGCGCCTTCATGCCCAGGTTGTGGCGCTACCTGGATCGCTGCCTTGCCGACCCCGCGCCGCCGGGCCTCGCCGCCTGGCTGGGCGCACACCTACCGTTCGAGTCGAGGGCGTGAGCCGGCCGACCACCGCCATGGTGCTGGCAGCCGGCCTCGGCACCCGGCTGCGGCCCCTGACCCTGGACCGCCCGAAGGCCCTGGTGACGGTGGGAGGCCGCGCCCTGATCGACCACATGATCGACCGGCTGGCGGCGGCGGGGATCACCCGGGTGGTGGTCAATGTCCACGCCTTCGCCGACGATCTTGAGGCCCATGTGCGGGGCCGCTCGGACGTGGAGGTGCTGATCTCGGACGAGCGAGATTCGCCGCTGGAGACCGCGGGCGGCCTGAAGGCGGCCCGGCCGATGCTCGGGGACGCGCCGATCCTGGTGGCCAATATCGATTCGGTATGGATCGAGACCGGTCCGCCGGTGCTGGAGGCGCTGATCGCCGCCTGGAACGCCGCGCGGATGGACGACGTGCTGCTGCTGGCGCCGCTGGAGCGCTGCCTGGGCTTCGACGGTCCGGGCGATTTCTTCCTCGGCGCCGACGGGCGGCTGACCCATCGCGGCGCGGCGGAGCGGGCGCCGCTGGCCTATATGGGCGTGCACATGATGGACCCGGCGATCATCGACGGCTGGCCGGGCGGCGCCCATGGCATCCTGCCGCTGTGGCTGGAGATGACCCGGGCCGGCCGCCTGCATGGGGTGACCATGGACGGGGTGTGGATGCATGTGGGCGATCCCGCCGCGCGGGAGGCGGCCGAGGCCCGGCTGGCGACGCCCCTGTGAGCGGGTTTCTCGACGCGCCGGGGCCGCGCTGGTTCACCATTCCGGCGCACAGGCCGTTCCTAGAGGATCTCGCCGCCGGGATCTGGCGCGCCCTCGGCCCGCTGGGACCGGAGGCCCTGGCCGAGGCGGTGGTGCTGCTGCCGACCCGCCGCTCGGCCCGCGACCTGGCCGAAGCCTTCCTGAAGGCCGCCGGCGCCCGGGCGATGATCCTGCCGCAGGTGCGCGCGCTGGGCGATCTGGAGGAGGGCGAGCCGCCGTTCGAGGCCGGCGACCTGGCGCTCGACCTGGCGCCGGCGATCTCGCCGTTGCGCCGCCGTTTCGAACTGGCCGGTCTCGTCACCGAGCACCAGTCCCTGCTCGAACGCCGGCTCGACGCCGGCTCGGCCCTGGAGCTGGCCGACGCCCTGGCCGCCTTCCTGGACGCCTGCCAGATCGAGGAGCGCGAGGATCCGGGCGCCATCGACGCCCTGGTGGACGGCGAACTGGCGCGCCACTGGCAGCTGTCCGCCGCCTTCCTGAAGATCGCCACCGAGCACTGGCCGCGCCGGCTCGCGGACCTCGGGATGATGGACGTCGCCGCCCGGCGGGTGGCGCTGATGCGCCGTCTCGCCGACCGCTGGCGTGACGCCCCGCCGGCCGAGGTGATGATCGCGGCTGGCTCGACCGGCTCGGCCCCATCCGGCGCCGACCTGCTGTCGGCCATCGCCGCCGCCCCGCGCGGCGCTGTTGTGCTGCCCGGTCTCGACGTCGACCTGGCCGAGGACGCCTGGCGCGAGGTCGGCGACGCCCATCCGCAGGGCACGATGAAGCGGTTGCTCACCCGCGCCGGCCTGGAGCGCGGCGCGGTGCGCGCCTGGAATCCGGCCGGGACCCTGGAGCCCGCCGGCCGCTGGCGGCGACGACTGATCAACGAGGCCCTGCGGCCGCCCGAGTCCACGGCTGACTGGCTGACCCAGATCGACCGCCTGCGCGAGGAGGGCGAGGCCGGCGGCGCCGACCCCATCGCCCTGGGCCTTGACGGCCTGACCGTGGTCACGGCCCGCGCCGAAGAGGAGGCGGCGACCATCGCGGCCCTGTTGCTGCGCGAGGTCCTTGAGACGCGCGGCAAGACCGCCGCCCTGATCACCCCCGACGACGCCCTGGCGCGGCGGGTCAGCGCCCGGTTGACGCGCTGGGCGATCACCGCCGACTCCTCGTCCGGCCAGCCCCTGGCCGCCGCGTCGGCCGCGGTGCTGCTGAGCCTGCTGGCCCGGCTGGCCGGCGACATGCTGGATCCAGTGGCGCTGCTGGCGGTGCTCAAACATCCGCTGGTCCGCCTGGGTATGGAAGCCCTCGACCTGGACGGCGCGCGCCGGACCCTGGAGCGCTACGGCCTTCGCGGCGCCCGGCCGGACGACTGGGAGGTTGTGGCGGCCCGTCTGACAGACCGCGAGGGCCGGTCCGGGGTCGACGAGGCCGTGTCGCTGATCGGCGCCTTCAGCGACGCCTTGTCCGGCCTGCGGCGGCCCTACGGGCCGGACGGAGCGGCGCGGCCCGAGCCGGCGGCGCGCGCCCTGATCGCCGTGGCCGAGACTCTGGCCGCCGGTCCGGACGGGACGCCCGGCGATCTGTGGGGCGGTCAGGCGGGCGAGGCGCTCGGAGCCTTGCTGGCGGGCCTGATCGAGGGGGCGGCGGCCCTGCCGGCGGTCACGCCGATGGGTTTCGCCGATCTGATCGACGGCCTGCTGTCGCGCGAGCGGGTGCGGCCGGGCGGCGCCAGCCACCCCAGGCTGCGCATTCTGGGCGTGCTGGAGGCGCGTATGCTGCGCGCCGACCGCGTGATCCTGGCCGGCCTGGAAGAGGGGTCATGGCCGGCGCCGGCGCCCGTCGATCCTTTTCTGTCGCGGCCGATGCGCGATCGCCTCGGCCTGCCGCCGCCGGAACGTCGCATCGGCCTGTCCGCCCACGACTTCGCCCAGGCCGCCTGCGCGCCCGAGGTGTTCCTGCTGCAATCCGAGCGCCGGGGCGGGTCGCCGGCGGTGGCGTCGCGCTGGCTTTGGCGGCTGCGCACCCTGGCCAAGGGCGCGGGCCTCGAATTGCCGGATCGTCCCGATCTGGTCGCCTGGGCCCGTGCGCTGGACGCGCCGTTGGCCGATCCGCCGGCGAGCCTGAAGACGGCGTCGCGCCCCATGCCCACGCCGCCGGTGAGCGCCCGTCCCCGCACGCTGCCGGTGACGGCCGTGGAGCTCTGGCTGCGCAACCCCTACGGCCTCTACGCCCGCGACATCCTGAAGCTGCGGCCGCTGGACCGGCCGGACGAACCCGTGGACGCCCGCGCCCGCGGCACGGCCATCCACAAGGCGTTCGAACGGTTTTCGATCGATCATCCCGAGGACCTGCCGGACGACGCCGAGGCGCTGTTCGCCGGCCTGCTGATGGCGGAGCTGCGCCGCGCGGGCATGCCGGCCGCGCGGATGGAGCGCGAACGGGCCCTGGCGGTCAATGTCGCGCCCTGGGTGATCGCCTTCGAACGCCGTCGGCGGCCCGGCGCGCGCCTGCTGACGGAGGCCAGAGGCGAGATGACCTTCGACGCGCCTTACGGCCCCTTCACCGTCACCGCCCGGGCCGACCGCATCGAGGCGCGGGGGACCTTTGGAGACGTCATCGACTTCAAGACCGGCGCGGCGCCGAGCCAGAAACAGGTCAAGGCCGGGGTGGCGCCGCAGCTGACCCTGACCGGGGCCATCCTCGCCGCTGGCGGATTCGCCGACGCCGGCCGGTTGGCCCCGGGCGAATTGCTCTATGTCCGGGTCAATGGCGGACGCACGCCGGGCCGGGAGGAATCGCGCGGCGGCGATGATCCGGCGGCCCTGGTCGCCGATATCCTCGCCGGGCTGAAGACCCGGGTGGCGAAGTTCGACCTGGCCGACACGCCCTACCGGGCCTGGGCCATGCCGCAGTTCATCGGCCGGTACGGCGGCGATCACGACCACCTGGCGCGATTGTGGGAATGGCATGTGGTCGGCGACGCGTCGGCTGAAGGCGAGGCCTGACCATGGCCGCCCATCCCCAGGTCCAGGCCTCCAATCCCCGCGCCTCCGTGTTCGTCGCCGCCAACGCCGGATCGGGCAAGACCTCCACCCTGGTCAAGCGCGTGGCGCGTCTGCTGCTCGACGGCGCCCGGCCCGAGGCGATCCTGTGCGTCACCTACACCAAGGCCGGGGCGGCGGAGATGCAGCGCCGTCTGTTCGAGGATCTCGGAACCTGGGCGGTCGCCAGGGACGACGCCCTTCGGGCGGCCCTGGAAGAGATCGAGGAGGGTCACCGGCCATTGTCCAGGGCCCGCGCCCTGTTCGCTCGCGCCCTTGAGGCGCCGGGCGGGCTGAAAATCCAGACGATCCATGCCTTCTGCGAGAAGCTGCTGCGCCGGTTTCCATTGGAGGCGGGGGTGTCACCCGGCTTCCGGGTGCTGGAGGACGCCGCCGCCGCCGACATTTCCCGCCGCGCCCGCGACCAGGTCGCCGAACTGGCCGGGCAGGCGCCCGAGGGACCGGTCGCCCAGGCCTACGCCCATTTCGCGGTCGAACTGGACTGGGGCGCTTTCAACGCCATGTTCGACGCCTTCGAAGCCAAGCGGGCGGCCCTGGCGGCCTGGGCCGAGGACTGCGAACGGCTGGGCGGCTATGTCCTGGGCGTCTGGCGGCTGTGCGGTTTTGGCGAGGTGTCCTCCCGCGACGCGCTGCTGGCCGAGGCGGCCCAGGCCATGCGCTTTCGCTGGGCCGACTGGAAGCGCTGTGGCGACGCCCTGTCCCGCGGCGACGCGATCACCGATCGCGAGCTTGGCGCGACCATGTCGCGGCTCGGGCCGGACTCCCCGTTCGGCGAGGTGCTGGATGTGCTGTTCACCAAACAGGGCGCGCCGCGCGCGCGGCTGGGGACGAAATCGGTCGATAGCCGCACCAAAGGCTGGCTGGCCGACGAGCAGGCGCGGCATATCGACATCCGCGCCCGGCTGGCGGCGGGAAAGGTCGCCGAGGACACGGTCCACGCCTTGACCTTGGCCCGCGCCTACGCCGGCGCCTATGAGGCGGCCAAGGAGGCGCGCGGCGCGCTCGACTTCGCCGACCTGATCGATCGCTGCCACGCCTTGCTGAGCGAAAAGGCCGACGCGGCCTGGGTGCTCTACAAGCTCGACGGCGGCCTGGAGCACATATTGCTCGACGAGGCCCAGGACACCGCCCCCGCGCAGTGGGACATCCTGCGGGCCCTGACCGCCGAGTTCTTCACCGGTCTGGGGGCCTCGCCCGCCCGGCGCACGGTGTTCGCCGTCGGCGACGAGAAGCAGTCGATCTTCTCGTTCCAGGGCGCCGCGCCGGAGCGGCTGGCGCGGGAAACCCACGATTTCAGCGAGATGGCCTACGCCGCCGGCATGGCCTTCGCGCCGGTCAAGCTGCTGGAGAGCTGGCGCTCGACGCCGGAGATCCTCGCCTTCGTCGACCAGGTGTTCGAGGCGCCGGAGGCGCGCGCCGGCATCCATCCGGCCCGGGGCGACAATGTCGTCGGCATGGCGCCGCGCCATGTGGCCCGGCGGCCCGCCGCCGGTTGCGTCGAGCTGTGGCCCCTGGAGGTGAAGATCGCCGGGGACGAGCCGGGCGTCTGGGACCCGGTGGACGCCGAGGGCGAAACCAGCGCCGTCAAGCTGCTGGCGCGGCGGATCGCCCTGTCGGTGGCGGCGATGGTCGCGCGGGGCGACGCCGTCGGCGACCGGGAGACCCGCCTGCCTCGACCCTGCGCCTTCGGCGACGTGCTGATCCTGGTGCGTCGCCGCTCAGCCCTGTTCCACGAGATCCTGCGCGCCCTCAAGCGCCAGGGCGTGCCGGTGGCCGGCGCCGACCGGCTGAAGCTGTCCGAGCACGGTGTGTTCCAGGACCTGCTGGCCCTGGCCCGCTTCGCCCGATTCCCGGCCGACGACCTGACGTTGGCGGCGCTGCTGCGCAGCCCGTTCTGCGATATCGACGAGGCGAGCCTGTTCGATCTCGCCTACGATCGCCAGGGCGCGTTGTGGGGCGGGCTCGGACGCCGGGCGGCCGAACGGCCGGAATGGGGCGAGGCGGCCGCGCTACTGGGGTGGGTCCGCGAAGAGGCCGGCCGCGCCGCGCCGTTTGATCTCTACAGCCGCTTTCTGGGACGACTCGACAGGGCCGGGCGGTCGATGCGCCAGCGCCTGCTGACGCGGCTGGGCGCCGAGGGCGAGGAGGCCCTGGACGCTTTCCTGGCTCAGGCCCTGGACAGCGAGACGCGCGGTTGTCGCGACCTTGAGAGTTTCGCCGCGGCCATGGCCGCCAGCGAGATCGAGATCAAACGCGAGCCTGAACTGGCCCAGGGCCGGGGTGGCGGCGAGGTGCGGGTGATGACCGTGCACGGCGCCAAGGGGCTCGAGGCGCCGATCGTCATCCTGCCCGACACCACCACGCGGGCGACGTCCCAGGGCGGACCACTGCTGGAAACCGTCGAGCCGGGCTTCCTGTGGGCCCCTCGCGCGGGCGACGACTGTCCGGAGTCCGCCGAGGCGCGCCTGGCGCGGGAAGCGGCCAGCGAGGCCGAATCGGCTCGCCTCCTTTATGTCGCCCTGACCCGGGCCCGCGACCGCCTGATTGTCTGCGGCGTCGAGAGCCAGGCGTCGCGCTTTCTGCGCAGCTGGTATGACTTTGTGAGCCGCGCCTTCGACGAGCTGCCCAGCCGCGGGTTCCGCCTCGACGGCGGCGGGGAGGGGCGCCGCTATGGCCTTGATCCGGCTATCCTTTCACAGGAAAAGGCGACAACCGTCGGCGCCGTGGCGGCGACCCCCTTGCCGGCCTGGACCGCGGGATTCGCGCCCGCCGAACCGGCAAGCCTCCGCTATGCCGCGCCCTCCGCTCTGGAGGACTCCGACGTCGGAATCGCGCCTTCGCCGCTGTCGACGGTCGGCGGCTTGGGCCGGTTCCGCCGGGGCGACCTGATCCATCGTATGCTGCAACGTCTTCCTGATGTCGCGCCCGAGGCCCGCGCGGACGCCGCCCGGCGCCTGCTGGCGCGGGAACGCGACCTGACCGACGCCCAGCGCGAGGAGATGGCGGCGGCGGCCCTGGCGGTGCTTGGCGATGGGCGCTTCGCCGCCGTGTTCGGACCCGGGTCCCGGGCCGAGGTCGCCCTGGCTGGGCGCGCGGCGCGGCTGCCGGACGGCATGGCGGTTTCGGGGCGGCTGGACAGGCTTGTGGTGACGCCGGACCGGGTGCTGGTCGTCGATTTCAAGACCAACCGCCCGGCGCCGAAACGGATCGAGGACGCCGACAGCGCCTACCCGCGCCAGATGGCGCTCTATTGGGCGGTGCTGGCCGAGGTCTACCCGGATCGGACCATCGAGGCGGCGCTGGTGTGGACCGATGGCCCGGCGCTGATGCCGGTGCCCGAGGCGCTGATGGCCGCTGCGCTCGACGCCCTGACCTGAGATCGGCGCGTCAGCCGCGGGGGCGGGGCAGGGCGCCGGAAATTTCCGTGGCCTCGCTGGCGTCGCCGTGCACCTCCTCGCGGATCACCCTCAAGGTGACGGCCAGCAGATATTGCCCGAGGGCGGCGTCGAGTTCCTGGAATTCCGGCCATAGCACCTGGTCGACGAAGCCCTTCGGCACACGCAACATCACCGTTGTCAGACGCTGGCGGTAGAGACGATAGGGCTCGAGGCCATAGCGGCGGCAAAGGGCCAGGAACAGGCGGCGGGACCACTGGTCGCCGAGCGAGAACTGCATCTCCACCGCCGGTTCGGAGCGGCGCAGGCTGGCCAGTTTCTGCCGCAGGCGTTCCAGGGCCGCGCCGGCCGCCAGTCGCTCGCCCTCGGTGCCGGCGCCGGCGAACAGGGCCTCGATCTTGCGCAGCTTCTCGCGGAGGTGGATCTCGTCCGACATCGGGTCCGCGTGATCTCCAGGGCGAAGCCGAACCGGACCATGGGCGGGGCGAGCGGTCAATCGTTGTGCGACCGGACGAGCGCCGCGCCGACGGCGCTCCAGGCCCTTGATCCCCGCCGCCATCGCCCGCAGGCTGCCGTCAGCCTCGGGTCGGTCGCCGCGGCGGGGGATGCCAGATGACGCCAGCCACGCCGCAACCCGCGACGCCGCCGCAAACCGCGCCGTTCCCCCGAACCATGAAGGTGACCGGCGTGCTGCTGCTGACCCTGTCGGCGGTGACGCCGGCGTCGTCGGTGTTCGTGATCATTCCCGGCATCATCAGTCAGGCCGGCACGGGGGCCTTTGTCAGCCTGACGGCCGCGGCTCTGGTGGCCCTTGCCATGGCCCTGGTTTACGCCGAACTGGCTTCTGCCTTCCCCCACGCTGGCGGCGAGTACGCCATGATGGGACGGACCCTGGGGCCTTTCGTCGGCTATGTGTTCATGGGGATGAACGTGGTCGGCTCGACACTGGCCCCGGCGGTGCTGGCCCTCGGCGCCAGCGACTATGTGACGGGTATCTGGCCGGGGACGCCGCGAATTCCCTTCGCCATGGGTATCGTCGGCGTGTCGATGCTGCTGGGCGTGCTCAACATCCGTGTCAACGCCTGGGTGACGGGGCTGTTTCTGCTGGTGGAGGTCATCGCCTTGGCGGTGCTGGGGGCACTCGGTTTCGCCCATATCCACCGCCCCCCGACCGAGTTCCTGCTGCACCCGGTGTCGCTCAGCCTGGGGGCGCTGGTTCCGACGCCGATCGGCATGATGGGGCTGGCCACGGCGGTGGCGATCTTTTCCTACAACGGCTTCGGCGCGGCGGTGTACTTCAGCGAGGAGATGCACGAGGCGCCCCGGCTGGTGGCCCGGACCATCCTCCTGGCCCTGATCCTCACCGTGGCGTTCGAGTTCGTGCCTGTGACCGCGGTGCTGATGGGCTCCTCGGACCTGAGGGCCCTGCTGGCTTCGCACAGTCCGTTCAGCGCCTTCCTGCGCGAGACCGGCGGGCCGTGGGTGGACGTCTTCGTCAGCCTCGGTATCGCCCTGGCTATCGTCAACGCGGTGATCGCCACGGTGTTGATCAACGCCCGTTTCCTGTTCTCCAGCGGACGGGACGGCATCTGGCACGGCTGGTTCAACACCGCGCTGGTGCGGATGCATGGGCGGTTCCAGTCCCCATGGATCGCCACCCTGTTGGCCGGCGCATCGGCCACGGCGACCTGCCTGATCCCGTTCCACATTCTGCTGGTGATGAATGGGGCCGGGGTGGTGGTGATGTATCTGCTGCTGTGCCTGGGCGCGATCGTCGGCAGGGTCACCGGCGCCACCGCCCACGCCGCCTATCGCATGCCGCTGTTCCCCCTCGCGCCCGCCTTCGGTCTGCTGGCCCTTGGATACGTCGTTTACGCCAACTGGCTGGACGTCGACGTCGGCCGGCCGAGCCTGATCTTCAATCTCGTGCTGATCGTCTCCGCGACGGCCTATTTCCTGTTCCTTCGCCGCCGCCGGGGTGGGTCCCTGGCCATGACCGAGTCCGGGTTCGGGGTGAAGCGGCCTTGACCGATGTCGCAAACTATCGACGCTTGCAGAAAACACCGTCGGCCGATTCGCTGGCGGAGGCGGACGGCCTGTTGACGCAGCCGGCCGCGGGCCTACATGCAGAAGCCGATCCCAGGAGTACGCCATGAGCACCGTCGCCGTCACCGACACCAGCTTCGAGACCGATGTTCTGAAGTCCGCCACGCCGGTGCTGGTGGACTTCTGGGCCGAATGGTGCGGCCCCTGCCGCCAGATCGCTCCGGCGCTCGAACAGATCGCGGCGGAACTGGCCGGCGTGGTGACCGTCGCCAAGCTCGACATCGAGGCCTCGCCCGGAACACCGTCGAAATACGGCGTGCGCGGCATCCCAACGATGATGCTGTTCAAGGACGGCCAGATGGCGGCGATGAAGGTCGGCGCCATGCCCAAGAACAAGATCCTGGAATGGCTGGCCGAATCGGGCGTCACCGCCCCGGCGTGATCGAACGGCCGGGTTAGACCGGCTGGTCTTCAGAATTTTTTTGGACGGGGGTTCGCCCCCTCCGTCACGGCGCTATGCGCCGCGCCACCTCCCCCGCGCGTCGCGCAGGGGAGGATTTGGTCTTGTTATCCTTTCCCGCTAGAGCATCGTGCGGAAAAGTGGGAACCGGTTTTCCGCAAAAACGATGCAAAATCAAAAATCTGGAGCGGCGAGCGTGATTCTTGAATCACGCTCGCCGCTCTAGCGGGGAAGGGGGACCGCCGAAGGCGGTGGAAGGGGCGTGTTTCCGCATCCAAGACTCTCCCGACCTGTCTCAAGCCTCGCCACCCCTTGACTTGTTCGTTCGAACGAACGAAAAGCGTGCTCATGTCGGACGCGCTCCTTGAGGCGGCCATCGCTCAGTTCGGCGAGCATGGCTACGCCGCCGCCAGCACCCGGGCCATCGCCGGCCAGGCGGCCACGGCGATGTCGACGATCACCTATCGCCACGGGGGCAAGGAGGGGCTGTATCTGGCCGCCGCCGGCCATATCGCCGAGGCGATCGCGGCGCGGCTGGCGCCGGCCCTCGCCCGCGGTGGCGAGGATCCCGTCGACCGGGCCTGCGCCATCGTCCAGGGCTTCGCCATCCTGATGATGAGTGAACCCTCAGCGGCCTGGGCGCGTTTCATCATGCGCGAGCAAATGGCCCCCACCGCCGCCTTCGACCGGCTGTGGGATGGGGCGATGAAGCCGGCGCTGGAGGAGATGGCGCGCTGCGTGGCCCAGGCGACCGGTGAGGCCGACCCCGCCGCCGCCCGCCTGACCGCCCTGACCCTGATGGGCCAGGCCCTGATCTTCCGCGCCGCCCGGGCCTCCGTGCTGCGCGCCCTGGACCGCGACGTCCTGGAACCGGCCGACGTCGCGTCAATCCTGGCCCGCCTCGACGCCAATGTCCGCGCCATTCTGGCGGCAACCCCGGAGAGCCGATGAAACGCCCCGTCCTGATCGCCCTGGCGGCCGGCGTCGTCGCCCTTGGCGCCGCCGCCCTGCTCACCCACGGGTTTGGCCTGTGGTCGCTGCGTCACAACGACGACCTGACTCTCTATGGCGATGTCGACATCCGCGAGGTCGACCTGGCGTTCCGCGTTCCCGGTCGGATCGACGCCATGCCGGTGGATGAGGGCGCGCGCGTCGCGGCGGGAACCGAACTAGCAAGGCTCGACCGTCGGCCCTTGGCCGACCGGCTCGCCGCCGCCGAAGCCCGGGTCGCCGCCGCCCAGGCCGCCCTGGCCAAGGCCCT
>CAIQDO010000116.1 GCA_903870555.1 uncultured Caulobacteraceae bacterium | reverse complement strand
GCTCTTCGAACGCCCGCATCTGGAAAGAGGCCCGGACGAGGATGGCCGCTTCGCTGTAGCGCCGCCCCTTGTGCCAGCGCTCAAGGTCCTCGGCCACCAGACGGGATTCCGCCTCGCCATCCCAGACGCCGCGAACCTGGACCTTCTGACCGCCTTGCGCCTCGGTCCAAAGGGTCTTGCCCAGCCGGCCCTTGTTGGCGGTGATCAGGCCGGAGGCGGCCGCGAGGATGTGCTCGGTCGAGCGGTAGTTGCGCTCAAGCCGGATCACGGTCGCGCCTGGGAAATCCCGCTCGAACCTCAGGATGTTGTCAACCTCGGCGCCGCGCCAGCCGTAGATCGACTGGTCATCGTCGCCCACGCAGCACAGATTTCGCCGTCCCTGTGCGAGCAGCCGCAGCCACAGGTACTGGGCGATGTTGGTGTCCTGATATTCATCGACCAGGATGTAACGGAAGCGGCGATGATAATCCTCCAGCACGTCGGGGTGCTTGGTGAAGATCGTCAGGTTGTGCAGCAGCAGGTCGCCGAAGTCGCAGGCGTTGAGGATGCGCAGGCGCTCCTGGTAAAGGCCGTAGAGCGTCGCGCCTCGGTTATTGGCGAAGTGGGCGCCCTCGGCGGGCGGGAGGGTTTCCGGGGTCCAGCCGCGGTTCTTCCAATGGTCGATCAGACCCGCGAGGTGCTTGGGCGTCCAGCGTTTCGGATCGATGTTCTCGGCCGCCAGCAGCTGCTTGATCAGCCGCTCCTGATCGTCAGTGTCGATGATGGTGTAGCTGGATTTCAGGCCGACCAGTTCGGCGTGTCGCCTGAGGATCTGCGCGGCCACCGAGTGGAAGGTGCCCAGCCAGCGCAGGCCTTCGGCCGAGGGGCCGATCATGTCCGAGATGCGATGGCGCATTTCTCGGGCAGCCTTGTTCGTGAAGGTCACAGCCAGCAGTTCCCAGGGGCGCGCCTTGCCTGTCGTCAGGATGTGGGCGAGGCGGGTGGTCAGGACCCGGGTCTTGCCCGTGCCGGCCCCCGCCAAGACCAGGACCGGGCCCTCGGTGCTTTCCACCGCCGCCCGCTGCTCCGGGTTCAGACCGGCGAGGGCGTCGGGGCCGTGGGCCCTGGCGAGGTCGGAAATGCGCGGGGTGGGAAGATCGGACACGGGGCGGGCTCGGCGCGGGAATCGCACCGGAACATATGGAGCACGAACGCCGCCGAGGCTAGCGTTCGCTGGCGAAGCGCAGCGCCGCCAACCGGCAGGCCGACGCCAGGGGATGGTCATCCCGGCCCTGGTCGATCTGAATCAACAGGGCGGGCAGGGCGACGGACCGGGACGCCGCCATCGCCTCAAGCGCCGCCCAGAACTCGGGTTCCAGGGCGATCGAGGTGGCGTGTCCCGCAAGCAGGATCGATCGCTTGCGAAGGCGGGTCATGGCTCGCGCTTATGCGCGTCGAGCCGGTGCGTCGCCTTGACCCTCAGGGCTTCGGACGCCGCCTTCTGGCCCTTGGTCAGGCCGTGAGCTAGCCGATTGCGCGCCGCCGTCGCCGCGGCGTCGGCCTTCGCCCGGGCCTTGCGGGCCTTGTTGAGGTTGATCGGCTCGGCCATCGGCGGCAGGCGCTATTTCAGCGAACCGCAGAACCGTTGAATGCGTGTGCAGGCCTCTTCCAGCAACGCGTTCGACGTCGCGTAGCTGATGCGGAAGAATGGCGAAAGGCCGAACGCGGCGCCGAACACCACTGACACGCCCTCCGCTTCCAGCAGTTCAGAGGCAAAATCGGCGTCGGTGGAGATCACCGCGCCGCCCGGCGTGGTCTTGCCGATCAGACCTTCGCAGGAGGGGTAGACATAGAAGGCCCCCTCGGGCGTCGGGCATTTCAGGCCGGCGGCCTGGTTGAGCATCGACACCACCAGATCGCGGCGTCCCTCGAACAGCTTGGCGTTGGGCTTGATGAAGGCCTGCGTCCCGTTCAGCGCTTCGACGGCCGCGTATTGCGAGATCGAGGTGGGGTTGGAGGTGCTCTGGCTCATCACCTTGCGCATGGCGTTGATCAGCGGCTCGGGGCCGGCCGCGTAGCCGATCCGCCAGCCGGTCATGGCATAGGCCTTCGATACCCCGTTCATCGTCAGGGTGCGATCATAGAGCGCCGGTTCGACCTGGGCGATGGTCGTGAATTCGAAATCGCCGTAGATCATGTGCTCATACATGTCGTCGGTGAGAATCCACACCTGGGGATGGCGCAGCAGCACCGCCGCGATCGCGGTCAGCTCGGCGCGGGTGTAGGCCGCCCCCGAGGGATTGCTGGGCGAGTTGAGGATCAGCCAGCGGGTCCGCGGCGTGATGGCGGCTTCCAGCGCGGCGGGGTCCACCTTGAAGCCGGTTTCGGCTTGGGTGGCGACGAACACCGGTTCACCGCCGGCCAGCAGCACCATATCGGGATAGCTGACCCAGTAAGGCGCGGGGACGATCACCTCGTCGCCCGGGTTAAGGGTTGCCATCATGGCGTTGAAAATGACGGGTTTTCCACCGGGAGACACGTTCACCTGCGAGGGCTTGTAGGTCAGGCCGTTCTCGCGGGCGAACTTGGCGCAGATCGCCGCCTTCAGTTCCGGAATGCCATCAATGTCCGTGTACTTGGTCTTGCCCTCGCGGATCGCTCGGATGGCGGCTTCCTTGATGTTGTCGGGCGTGTCGAAATCCGGCTCGCCCGCGTCGAGGGAAATGATGTCCCGTCCAGCGGCCCGCAGGGCCCGCGCCTTGGCGCTGGCGGCGGTCGTCGCGGAGGGCTTGACCCGGCGCAGGTTGGCGGATTCGGAGAACATCTTCGGGTACTCTCAGGCGATCAAAAGCGCCGCTGTTTAGGACTCCCACGTCTGAGACGCAACGCGGGCGCGGCCCGGGACGCTCTCTGGCCGCCTTGACGGGTCCGTCATGGGTGGCGATAGGCACTGCAAAACAGGCGAGGAGCAACACCGATGCAGGATTTCACGGGCAAGGTCGCCTTCATCACCGGCGGGGCCAGCGGCATCGGCCTGGCTATGGCCAAGGTGTTCGGCCGGGCGGGCATGAAGGTCATGCTGGCCGACATCGAACCGGCTGCATTGGCGGCGGCGGTTGAGGAGCTGCGGGGCCTGCAGGTGCGCGTGGAAGGCGTCGTCGCCGATGTGACCAGCCGGGATTCCCTCAAGAGCGCCGCCTTGGAGACCATAGCCAAGTTCGGAAAGGTTCACGTTGTCTGCAACAACGCCGGCGTCGGCTCGGGCGGCGCCTTCGGTACGGTCCCGCCGAAGGATTGGGCCTGGGTGGTGGACGTCAACCAGCTTGGCGTCGTCTACGGCATGGAGACCTTCGCTCCTTTGATGATGAGCCACGGCGAGGGCGGGCACTTTGTCAACACTGCCTCCATGGCTGGCATGGTCAGCCCTCCGGGGATGGAGCCCTATTGCGCCACCAAGTTCGCCGTCGTGGCCATGAGCGAGGGCTGGGCGATGCAGCTCGCGCCTCACGACATCGGCGTCTCAATTCTCTGCCCTGGGTTCGTGAAGACTCGCATCCACGAGAGCCGGCGCAATCGTCCTCCCGAATATGGCCCGGACAGCCAGCCGCCCGGCTTCGACAGCAGCCTGAGCTCTCCGGTCCTCACCGGCATCCCCGTCGAGCCGGTGGCCGAGAGGGTGCTTGAGGGAATCCGCGACAATGACCTCTATATCTTCACCCATCCTGAGATGCGTGGCGCGGTCGAGGCCCGGTTCCAGAACATCCTCGCCGCCTTCGACAAGTCGGCGGCCAGTCCAGCGCTGAGCGTCCTTCCCGACCGCGCGCCGCCCGAACTGAACCTCTAGGCGGTGGCGCCGCGCCGGCCCTGGCGCCGCGCCGCCACGGCCTTCGTGCTGTTCGGCGGCGTCGGCCTGGTGTTCCTGTTCGGGGCGGGCGTACTCGGCCTTAGCGGTCCCGCCATGGCCCATCGCTGGCTGGCGGCGGCCCATGGTCCCTGGGCCCTGCCGGCGGCGGTGGCCTGCTTCGCCGCCCTGGCCTTTCTTGGCGTGCCACAGTTCGTGCTGATCGCGGCTGCGGCTGCGGCCTTCGGCGCATGGAGAGGCCTCGTCTACAGCTGGGTCGGCACGATGGTTTCCGCCCTGATCGGCTTCTGGCTGGGCCGGACCTGGGGGGGCCGGCTATTGTCGCCGCAGGGTCAAGGGGCGGTGGGCCGCTTCATGGCCCTGGTGGCTCGCAACGGATTCCTGGCCAGCCTGGTGATCCGTATGGTCCCCTTCGCCCCGTTCGTCGTGGTCAACATGGCCGCGGGAGTGACGACAATCGCCATAACCGACTTCGTCGCCGGCACCGCCATCGGCATCTTGCCCAAGATCGTCCTTACAGCCCTGGCCGGCGGATCGGTCACCCGGCTGCTGAACGGCGGCGGCGGCGGCGTGGCGGTCGGCCTGTTGATCCTGGCGGGGGCCGCCTGGTTCCTGGCCAGTATTCTGGCCCGTCGCTGGATGCGACCCTGACGTCCCCGACTGACCCGATGCGCCAGGACTCCCCCTAGGTCAGTCTCGACTCCGACCCGTGAGTCTTGCCAAGACAGCGCGGCAAGTGAGCGTGGGGGCTTTTCGTGAACGAGAATACACCGGTCATCATCGGCGTCGGCGAAGCGTCGGAGCGGATCGACAGTCCAGACTATCAGGCCTTGTCGCCGGCGGACCTCGCCGGTCTTGCGGCTGGCGCGGCGGTCGTCGACGCCGGGGCGGTGGGAGATTTGGCCGTCGCGATCGGCGTGATCGCCGCGATCCGCCAGTTCGAGGTGTCGGGCCCAAGGGCGGTCGCGCCGTTCGGCAAGGCGGACAACTTTCCCCGTGCGGTCGCCAGGCGGATCGGGGCGAACCCGACCCGCGCGATCCTGGAACCGGTCGGCGGGCAGGGGCCTCAGCATCTGATCAATGAATTCGCCCAGGCGATCGGGGCGGGTGAGATGGACCTCGCGCTGATCTGCGGATCCGAGGCCATTTCGACGGTTCGGCATCTTGTCGCCAAGGGGGAAACTCGGGATTGGTCCG
>CAIQDO010000115.1 GCA_903870555.1 uncultured Caulobacteraceae bacterium | reverse complement strand
CGATAGGTGCGCGCCGAGGCGTGGTGGAATTCATCGACGACAATGTAGTCGAAGGCGTCGGGCTCGAACCGGCTCAGATGGGCAGTCCGCCCAAGGGTCTGGATCGAGGCGAACATCACGTCCGCGTCCGGTTCCTTCTCGCCGCCAGTGTAGCGACCCAGCCGCGCCTTCGGACGGCGGACCCGGAACGTCTCCATCGCCTGGGTGAGGATTTCCTCGCGATGGGCGACGAACAGCACCCGGCGGAATTCGGGCCGGTCGGCGTCGAAGGCGCTCAGCCAAGTCTTGCCTAGGCCCGTAGCCAGCACCACCATGCCGGCGCCGAAACCGGCCACTCGCGTCGCTTCCAGGGCGGCCAGGGCCTGTTGCTGAATAATATGCGGCGGCGGCGCGAAAGGGGGCGGCTCCTCCACAGCCTCAACGCCCCGGAAGTTGCGTTCCGTAACCACCCGGCGACGCTCATAGGCGTCGATCCAGTCGTGGTTGAGAGGCTTGATCTCCGGACGACGCACCAGCGCCTCGAAACCGTCAAGCACGTCGCGCCAGCCGCCGCCTTGGTCGGCGGTCAGCACGCGATAGTTCCATTCGACGCCGCTCTCCAAGGCCGCCGCGGACAGGTTCGAACTGCCGACAACAGCGACTCCCGCTCCGTTCCGAAGATGAAAGATCCAGGATTTCGGATGGAAGCCGGTCGTCCCAGCCTCGAAAACCAGAAACTCCGCGTTGCCCGCGAGCCCCTCCAGGTCGACCAATCGACGCAGGGCGTCGGGGTCGGTCACATCGAGATAGTCACCCGTCAGGAACCTCAGCGCACCCTTCCGGCCCAACAGGTCTTGAAAATGGGGCCGCAGCAGGCGGACGCCGCTCTCCATCGCGAAGGAAACCGCGACGTCGACTCGTTCGGCGTCCGCGATGTGGGGCAGCAGGTGTCTGATCAGAGCGTCCTCGCCCCCGGCGATCAGGGCCCGATCATGGGGAACAGAGACGCCGGCTACGCTTTCCGACGGCGTCGGCCCGGCGAGATAGTTCCCCTTGCCCGGAATGACATGCCGCACCCCACCCCGTGGATCGGCGACATCGCCTTCACGGCGCGGAATAACATGCAGGTGAAAATGCGGGATCGTCTGCCCGGCCGCCGCCCCGTCGTTAAACCCGACATTGAACGCCTCGGCGGGCCACCGCTCGGAAATCATAGCCTGTGCTTTGGCAATGGCCTGCGTTAGGGCCGCCTGCTCAGCGGCGTACAGTTCTGACCACGACGGGACGTGCCGGTGCGGGGTAATCAGCAGATGGCCTTCGGTCACAGGGAAGGCGTCCCAGATGCCTTTAAGCAAAGAATCGACGAACGCCACGCGGTGCTCGTCTGGTATGCAGAATGGGCAGGGGTTTGCGAGTGGGACGGTCACGATTTGGCGGCGATCCCTATTGTGGCGACGGCTGTCGATAAATCTATCGGAGCCATTGAAACGTCATCGCGCGATTCTTGTCGAGTGGCAGGGGGGGCGCTGCTGCCCCCCCCTCCACCGCCCCGGCGCCGCCGTCCGCGACGTGCCGAAGTTGCCGCTCGGCGAGGAAAATGGCCACCGGCGCTGCGCCCCACGGATGCGCCTCCCCACCGTGAGCATTCAGGACATCGCCATAGAGAAACCCGTCAGCCCTTGCGGGGCCCGTCGCTTTCCTCAAGAAGCGCCGCGTCCACCTGCCCCTTGGAGGTCGTCGCGGCGCCCGCCAATTTCACCAGGATCGGCCCTCGACGGATCAGCCCCGCAGACTTGGCGTGCTGGCTCCTGTCGCCGTGGCCGCCCGGAAGGCCGGCGCCGGTGGACGCGCCCACGGCGGTCGCTTTCAGCGTGGTCATCGCGCCCCTCCGCCTATGCAAATGACCATGGTCATGCCGCCTCCGACGCCGGTCAATCTTCCTGAGATCGAAAAGCGTTCGGCGACACCCTCAGTCATCCCGGCAGGTCTCCCGCAGGAACGCGGCATAGGCCGCATCATCAATGGTCCTGTCGGCGAGATCCAGCACGGCCTGGGTCGCGGCCGCCTCGGCGGCGGTGAACCGCGCGCCATTGAGTTCCAGAAACAGGATCCCGATCACGAAGGCGGTTCGTTTGTTGCCGTCGATGAAGGGGTGGTTCCGCACCAGACCGGAGGAATAGGCCGCCGCCAGGTCGGCCACATCGACAGCCTG
>CAIQDO010000114.1 GCA_903870555.1 uncultured Caulobacteraceae bacterium | reverse complement strand
GCGACGTCGCCCTCGGCGCGCGCGAGACCGGCCCGCGCCTCGGCCAGACGGGCATGGGACTGGTCCAGATCGGTGCGCGGCGTCTCGCCGTCCTTGAATTTCAGCTCGGCCTGATCGGCGATCTGTGTCATTCGCCGGACCTCGGCCTCATTTAGGCCGCGCAATTCGACGGCGCTGAGAACCGCCATATAGGCCTCCGCGACCTGGGCCGACAGCAGCGCCTTGGCGCCGGCCACCTTGGCCAGGGCCGCGTCCCGCCCGTCACGCGCACGATCGATAGCGGCGGTGACGCCGCCGCCGCTGAAGATCGGCTGCCTGACGTCGATGGCCACGCCGCGCGGCGTCACATTGGTCCGGCCGAAGCCGAAGAAGCCTCCGAGATCGGTGGTTCCCCAGCCGCTCTGCCCCGACGCGACGACACTGGGCAACTGTCCAGCGCGCGCCTGGGCGAGCCGGGCGCCGGCGCCGTCCGCGCCGGCCCGGGCCTCGGCCATGGACGGATTCGACCGCTGGGCCCGGGCAATGGCTTCGTCCAGCGACATGGCGGCGCCGACGGCGGGAAGGCCGAGGGCTGCGACCAGTCCCAGGGCGGCGACCGCGCGCATTCCGGTCACCGGAAAGCGACCCCTGGCTTGACGCCCAGCGCCTTGAACACCATCGCCGCCGGGCAGAACCCGGTGAACGCCGCCTGGATCATGTTGAGGCCGGCGAAGACCGACAGGGCGATCCACCAGGGGTGGACAAGGGCGGCGAGGGTAACGCCGAGCAGCACCACGAAGCCGGCGAAGGCGAGCACCATACGGTCCACGGTCATGGTTCAGGGTCCTTGATTTACCCAAGCCGAGGCCTGGGCAAGAGCCTGGCGCGTCCAGGCGACGATTGAGTCCAATGTCTGGTCAGCCTTTGATCTTGCGAATGTCGAGCACGTCCAGCGCCAGCTTCTCGTAGAACGGCTCGCTTTCGCCGCGCCTGATTTTGGCCAGGAAGTATTTCTCGAAACCCACCTTGGCGAGATGCACCCATTTGCCGCTCGCCGACCAGTTGACGTTGCGGGGCGGAATCTGCGGTTGGGCGACAAAGGCGACACCCCCATCACCGAAGTCCGCCAAGCAGATCGCGTTCCAGGTCGCCTCATGGGTCGGCTCCACGCCGTCGACGAGCTCACCGAGATTCCTGGCGATGGCCGTGACCATGCTCTCGATCATGAAACCTGTCTTCGGCACCCCCACAGCCACCGGCGTCTTGCCCGTCGGCGCGATGGCGACGCAGACCCCGAGCGCGAGGACGTTCTGGAACGTCGGGTTACGCTGATGTTTGTCCACGATGATGAAGCCGCGGGGATTGGTCAGGCCCTCGACCCCGCGAACCGCGGCGACGCCCCTGAACGCGGGCAGCATCATCGAATAGGCGAAGGGCAAGGCGTGGCTCGCCTTGACGGCGCCGTCGTCAGCGACCTCCTCCACATGCATCGTCCCCGCCTCGACCGACGTGACCCTGGCGTTGGTCACCCACTTGATATGCCGTTCGCGCATCTGGCTTTCGAGCAGGCCCTTGGTGTCGCCGACACCGTCGAGACCGAGATGACCGATGTAGGGTTCTGGCGTGACAAAGGTCATCGGAACGCGGTCGCGAATCTTCCGGCGCCGCAACTCGGTGTCGAGGATCATGGCGAACTCGTAGGCCGGGCCAAAACAGGAGGCGCCCTGGGCCGCGCCAACGACGATGGGGCCCGGGTTCTCGACGAAACGGTCGAATGCGGCGGCCGCGGTCTCGGCATGATCGACGTGGCAGATCGACTGGGTGAAACCCCCGTCAGGGCCAAGCCCCGCGACTTCGTCAAAGGCAAGGTCCGGCCCGGTGGCGATGACCAGATAGTCGTAGTCGACGTTGGTCCCGTCGTTCAGTTCGATGCGATTTTCCGATGGAATGACCCGACGCGCGCCAACACCGCTGAAAGCGATGCGTTTCTTCTTGAAGACGGGCGGCAGCTTCACTTCGATGGCCCGGCGTTTACGCCAGTGCACGGCCACCCAGGGATTCGATGGGACAAAGTGAAACGTGTCACCTTGCGAGATCACGCTGACCCGCGCCTTTTCGCCCACCGCGTTCTTGGTCTCGAAGGCGGCTATCGCTCCGCCCAGTCCGGCTCCGAGGATAACGATGTGCGGAAGGGCCATGGCGTCGGTTTCCTCGATTGGAGACCGGTGGGATGGCGATTCCCCATGCAGGATTCCACCGACCGGTTGTTGCGCGCGTCACGTCCTCACTCGGGGTTCGGTTCAAGCGTGACGCGCTCTATGGCTTGACTAAATATGTGAATTCACGCATATGCGCAACTATGAATTTTGATCCCGCTGTTATGAAGGTCTCCGCGGACGAGGCCTGCACCCTCCTCAAGGGACTGGCGAACCCTCACCGGTTGATGATCGTCTGTGCGTTGATCGACGGTGAACAATCGGTCGGCGCGCTCGCCGAGACCCTGGGCGTCCGGGAAACCCTGGCGTCCCAGCATCTCGGCCTGTTGAGGCGAGACGGGATCGTCCACGCTCGCCGCGACGGCCAGACCATCTATTACGCTTTGCGCGGAGGCCAGGCCCGAGCCCTGGTCGAAACCCTTTCCAGCCTGTTCTGCCCTACGGCTTGATCAAGCTTCCATCGACAAGCCACTTTGAAGGAGACCCCCGATGTTCGGCGCCGCCAAGACCAAGGACCTCACCCCGCAGCAACTGAAGGCGGCGCTGGACGCCGGAACCGTTCTCCTGGTCGATGTCCGGGAGGCCGATGAATTCGCCGTCGAGCGGATACCCGGCGCCGTCAATATGCCTTTGTCGACCTTCCAGCCTGCATCCGTGCCCGACGGCGAGGGCCGGACGCTGGTGCTGCAATGTCTGGGGGGCAAGCGCTCGGCGATGGCCGTCGATCAGTGCCGCCGCGCCGGATTGGCCATCGACACCCATCTGGACGGCGGTCTGGCCGCCTGGAAGGCCGCGGGACTGCCGACGATGATCGGCGCGGCCCGCGCCTGACGTCGAATACAAGACCACCATAACAATCGGGAGGACGGCCTATGGTCCGAATGTCTCTGGCTTCAGGCGCCGTGGGCGCGCTGCTGCTGATGACCGCCTGCGCGCCGGCCGAACAAGCCAAGTCCCGGCCTGAAATGGCGCCGGTTTCCGGGCGCCTTACCTTGGCGCTCGCGACCGTCGCGGACCTCAAGCCAGCGCCCGCCACCCTGACCACCCGCGACATGGCCGAGGCGCGGGCGCGCATTTCTGGCGTGCTGGTCCAACTCCTGGTCAAGGCGGGCGACACGGTCCGCCAGGGGCAATTGATCGGCATGATCAAGGACGACCGGCTTGGATTCCAGACCAGCGCCTATGACGCCCAGGTCTCCGCCGCCGCCGCGGAAGCGGCGCGCGCGAAGGGGGATCTGGCCCGAACGCGCGACCTGTTCTCCCATGGGGTCTACGCCCAGGCGCGTTTGGATCAGGTCGAGGCGCAGGCCAAGGCGGCGGATGGCGCGCTGGCGGCGGCCCGGGCCGCGCGGGCCGGAAGCGCCGCGCTTGGCGCGCAGGGCGCCGTGCTGGCGCCGGCCTCGGGCCGGGTGTTGACGGCCGGCACGCCGGCGGGCTCCGTGGTTATGCCCGGCCAGTCCATCGCCACGATCACAGCCGGCCCCATGGTCGTGCGCATCGAATTGCCCGAGGTCCAGGCGCAGGCGCTGAAGGTCGGCGACACTGTGGCGCTGGCGGCCGAGGATCTCGCCGGGACGGTTTCCCAAGGCGCCATCAGCCAGATCTATCCTTCCGTCACGGCCGGCCAGGTCACCGCCGACGTGACGGCGGCAGGCCTGCCCCAGACCCTCGTCGGGCGGCGCGTGCGCGCCCAGATAAAGATCGGCGAACGCCCGGCGCTGATCATCCCCCGCCCCTACGTCTCCACCCGGTTCGGCGTCGATTATGTCCGTCTGGTGCAAACTGACGGCACGGTGTCCCTGACGCCGGTCCAGACCACCACGGCCGCGACCAAGGACGGCGTCGAGGTCCTTTCCGGAATTCGGGCCGGCGATGTTCTCAGCCCCTTCGGTCCTGATCGCTCCGGGGCCTCGCGATGAACCTCGGCCTGTCCGGACGGCTGACCCGGGCGACGATCAAGTCGCCTCTGACGCCACTGTTCCTTCTCGCCGCCCTGGCCGTGGGCCTGCTGGCGCTGGTGACCATCCCCCGCGAGGAGGAGCCCCAGATCAGCGTCCCGATGGTCGACATCATGGTCGCCGCGCCTGGGCTGCGGGCGCCGGACGCCGTCGAGCTGGTCGGCAAGCCGCTGGAGACCATCGTCAAGAGCGTGGCCGGGGTCGAGCACGTCTATACCGTCGCCGACGACAATCAGGTGCTGGTCACCGCCCGGTTCAAGGTCGGGATGGACCCGGACGCCGCGGCCGTGCGCATCCACGAAAAGGTCCGGGCCAACTACGACCGGATCCCGGCCGGCATCCCCGAACCGCTGATCCAGACCCGCGGCATCAACGACGTGCCCAGTCTGGTCCTCACCCTGTCGCCCAAGCCTGGCGCCGCCGGCCAGTGGACCGACCAGGCGCTGCACGAGATCGCCGGAAAGCTGCGCACGGAGGTCGCCAAGGTCGACGATGTCGGCCTGACCTTCATCGTCGGCGGCCGGCCGGAAGAGATCCGCATCGAGCCCGATCCCGCGCGGCTGGCGCTGCGCGGGGTGTCTCTGGCGGCCCTGATGGACACGGTCCGCCAGGCGGATCGCGCCTTCCCGGCGGGACAGGTGCGCAACGGCGGCCAGGCGGTGCAGGTGACGGCGGGCCAATCGCTGGCCACCCCAGCCCAGATAGGCCTGCTCGCCCTCCCCTCCGCCACAGGCCAGGCGGTCTATGTCCGAGACGTCGCCACAGTGATCCAGGCGCCGCGGGAGGACCAGGCCAGGGCTTGGCGTTCCGCGCGGGTCGGCCCGGGCTGGACCGAGGCGCCGGCGGTCAGCCTGGCCATCGCCAAGCGCAAGGGCGCCAATGCGGTCGTGGTGTCCCAGGCGGTGCTGACCCGCGTCGCCGGGCTGAAGGGCTCGCTGCTGCCGGACAGCCTCGATGTGGCGGTGACCCGGGACTACGGCGCCACGGCCAACGACAAGGCCAATGAACTGCTGCAGCACCTGGCCCTGGCGACGGTTTCGATCGTCGTGCTGATCGGCTTCGCCATCGGCTGGCGCGAGGCGGCGGTCACCGCCGTGGTCATTCCGACCACCATCCTGCTGACGCTCTTCGCCTCCAATGCGATGGGCTACACCATCAACCGCGTCAGCCTGTTCGCCCTGATTTTTTCCATCGGCATCCTGGTCGACGACGCCATCGTCATGATCGAAAATATCGCCCGCCACTGGGCGATGGCCGACGACAGGTCTCGCATCGACGCGGCCGTGGACGCCGTGGCCGAGGTCGGCAATCCGACCGTTGTGGCCACCCTGACGGTGGTCTCCGCCCTGCTGCCGATGCTGTTCGTCTCGGGC
>CAIQDO010000113.1 GCA_903870555.1 uncultured Caulobacteraceae bacterium | reverse complement strand
GCCGCGCATGATCGCCAGGGTGTTGACCGGGAAGTGCGGATTGGCGGCGAAGCGGCTCAGGCCGTGGCGGACGACGAAGCGGTCGCGCTCCCGGCCCTCATAGGCCAGCTTGGCCGGAATGCCGGCGAAGGCCTCCATCGGCGAGCGGTTGCCGGTGGCCTTGAACACCCCGCCCAGCAGCACGGGTAGATAGTCGATGGTCGCGCCCGTGCGCTCAGCGATCCCCGGCAGCACCTTGTGGGCCAGGTAGGCGTTGGGACTGCCGAAATCGAACAGGAACTCGAGTGTCGGCGTCGTTTTCGGGGGCGTCATCACCAGGTCTCCGCGAAGGGTCGAAGGTCGAGTTCGAAGGTCCAGGCGTCGCGCGCCTGTTTGTGCAGCGTCAGGTAGGTGGCGGCGATCGACGCCGGGTTCATCAGGGTGTCAGCCGGCAGCGCATCGAGCGCGTCCTCCCCCCTTGCCGTGACGATCCTTTGGCGGACGAAGGCGGTGTCGACGCCGGCGTCGATGATCAGATGGGCGACATGGATGTTCTTGGGCCCCAGCTCCCGGGCCATCGACTGGGCCACCGCCCGCAGCCCCGCCTTGGCGCTGGCGAAGGCGGCATAGCCGGACCCGCCACGCACCGAGGCGGTGGCGCCAGTGAAAAAGATTGATCCCCCGCCGCGCTCAAGCAGCGCCCTGGCCGCCTCGCGGCCGGTGTAGAAACCCGCCTGACAGGCCATCTCCCACACCTTGCGGAACACGCGCTCGGTGGTGTCGAGAATCGGGAAATTGACGTTGCCGCCGACGTTGAAGATCACCGCCTCCAGCGGCTGGTCGGCGTCGGCCCAGGCGACGAAGTCCGCGACCTGGATCTCCTGCCGCGCGTCGAGGGCGCGGCCCTCGAACCGGCCGCCCGCCGCCTCGATCTTCGCCTTCAACGGCGCCAGCTGCTCGACGTTGCGCCGCCCGCCGAACACCCGGTAGCCGTCCGCGGCGAAGGCCTCGCAGATCGCCCCGCCGATGTAGTCCCCCGCCCCGACCACGGCGACGGCGGCGTTTCTGGGCTCTGGTCCGGCCATCGGCTCTCCCCTGTGTTGCTGTCCGCACTCTGTCGCTGTCCGTCCCCTCGCGGAGGGAAAGCACCGCAAGGATAGGCGTCGCGAGAGCCGGTGGGAATGGGCGCCGGCCAAGGTCAGCTCGCCGCCCGAAGCCGCCGACGAAAACGCGGCCGCGCAGGGTGCGCGGCCGCGTCGTTCGTTGGTCGTTATCCGCCGGGATGACCCGGTCGGATAAAATCAGGGATAGTTGACGGAGACCGTGTATTCGCCGGTGTAGGCGCCGGCCGGGGTGCTGGCCGGAATGTCGAGCGAGCCGCCAACGCTGAAGCTGGCCGACGTTCCCTTCAGGGCCACCGGCAGGTTGTCGGCCTGGGTCTTACCCTTGATGCCGCCGGCGAAGCCGGTGATGTCCGAGCCGACCACGACGTTGATCGCCGCGTCCGCCTGGCCCTTGACGTCGAAGGCGCCGGTCTTGCCGACGTTGACGGCGAGGGCGCCGACGCCGCCGGTCACCTGACGCGCGCCGCTCGACTGGTCGATGGCCACCGTGCCGGCCACGCCGGATGTGATGGCGCCGAAGTCCAGGCCCTGGCTCTGGGCCACGGTGATCGGCGTGAAGACCGTGACGCCGGCCGTGCCGGTGGCCGAGGCGCCGTTGACGTCATCGGCGAAGGCCGAGCCGGCGATGGCCAGAAGGGCCGAAGCGGCGAGAAGGATGTTTTTCATGAGATAATCTCCAGGTTGGTTGGGTTTGAGTTGGTTAGGTTTGAGGTTGCGTCCGCGCCTCCGTCCGAGGCGATAACCGTGTTCTATGTCGGGATGCATTCCGGTGTAATTTGGTAAAAACACGATATTTGGCTATTTATTGGTTTTCCGTGTTGACACGCATTATCAAATATGAATCGATAATATTTGCCTGTAATGACTGTAATATGATAATTTTTTACAGTGAGTTGTTGTCGCGCCTGCAAGCGCAAAAACGCGGCCGCGCCTGGAGACACGGCCGCGTCCTGGTGACGCCGCGTTCGATTGGAGACCTATCCGGAGCGGACGGTCTCAGGGATAGTTGACGGCGACCGTGTAGGATCCGGTGTAGGCCCCGGCGGGGGTGTTGGCCGGAACGGTGAGCGAACCGCCGACGTTGAAGGTCGCGGTGTTGCCCGTGAGAACGGTGGGCAGGTTGGCCGCCACGGTTGTTCCGGTCAGGCCGCCAGTGAAGCCGGTGATGTTGGCCCCGACCACCACATTGATGGCGGCGTTCAGCTGGCCGCTGACGGCGAAGGCGCCGACGGCGCCGGGGTTGACCGCCAGGGCGCCGACCCCGCCGGCGACCGTGCGGGCGCCGGTCGCCTGAGCGATCGCGACCGTGCCGGACGCGCGGGAGGTGATGGCGCCGAAATCGAGACCCTGGGTCTGGGCCAGGGTAATCGGCATGAACACCGTCAGCTGACCCGTACCGGTTGCGACGGCCCGGTTCGCGACGCTGGCGCCGCCACTCTTGCTGTGATCGTCATCGGCGAGCGCGGGGCTGACCGCCGCCAAGGTCAGAATCGCGGCGACGGCGGCGAGAAGGTGGCGTTGCATTGGACAATCTCCAGGATGGTCAGTGCGGGCTGGTGTTCCACCCCCGTCCGGGGTGTTGACCGGCTTATAGGCGGGCGTTCCGGAGGCCGATATTTGGTGAAAGTACTATCGTGGTTTCACGATACCGTCGGCCGTGCCCCGATGGCCGGAACGCCACAAAACCAAAACGCGGCCGGGCGTTGGCCCGGCCGCGTTGAGGGTCTTTCAGTCCGCCGGCAGGATCCGGCGGGATGGGATCAGGGATAGTTCACGGCCACGGTGTAGGAGCCGGTGTAGGCGCCGGCCGGGGTGTTGGCGGGCACGTTGAGCGAGCCGCCGACGTTGAAGGTCGCCGACGTTCCGGCCAGGACGACCGGGAGGCCCGAGGCCAGGGTCGTTCCCGTGATGCCGCCGGCGAAGCCGGTGATGTTGGCGCCGACCACGACGTTGATCGCCGCGTTGGATTGGCCGTTCACGGCGAAGGCGCCGGCCTTGCCGACGTTGACGGCGATGGCGCCGACGCCGCCGCTGACCGTGCGGGCGCCGTTCGCCTGGGCGATGGCCACCGTGCCGGACGCGCCGGAGGTGATGGCGCCGAAG
>CAIQDO010000112.1 GCA_903870555.1 uncultured Caulobacteraceae bacterium | reverse complement strand
CGGGAGAACATCGACGACCTGGTCGATCCGGGCACCTTCCTCGAATACGGCGCCTTCGCCGTAGCCGCTCAGCGCCGCCGCCACTCGGCCGAGCACCTGCTGAAGATCAGCCCCGCCGACGGCCTGATCTGCGGCGTCGGCTCGGTCAATGGCGCGCTTTTCGGCCCCGAGCAGGCCCGCTGCGCCGCCCTGTCCTACGACTTCACCGTCCTGGCCGGCACCCAGGGCCACATGAACCACATGAAGACCGACCGCCTGCTGGAGATCGTCGAGCAGGAGGAGCTGCCGGTGGTGTGGTTCGCCGAGGGCGGCGGCGGCCGGCCGGGCGACACCGATGGCGTCGCCGCGTCCGGCCTGGCCACCCCCAGCTTCAAGTCCTTCGCCCAGCTGGCCGGGCGGGTGCCCAAGATTGCCGTGGTGTCGGGCCGCTGCTTCGCGGGCAACGCCTCCTTCGCCGGTGTTTGTGAAATTCTCATCTGCGCCAAGGGCGCCAACATCGGCATGGGCGGGCCGGCGATGATCGAGGGCGGCGGCCTTGGGGTGTTCACCCCCGAGGAGATCGGGCCGATGGACATCCAGACCGCCAACGGCGTGGTCGACATATTGGCCGAGGACGAGGCCGACGCCACGCGACTGGCCAAGCAGGCCCTGTCCTATTTCCAGGGTCCGACGGCGACCTGGGTCGAGAGCGACCAGCGCAAACTGCGCCGGGCGATCCCGGAGAACCGCCTGCGGGTCTATGACGTGCGGGCGGTGATCGAGACCCTCGTCGACGAGGGCTCGTTCCTGGAGCTGCGGCCCCATTTCGCGCCCGGCCTGATCACCGGCTTCATCCGCATGGAGGGCCGGCCTATGGCCCTGATCGCCAACGATCCGCGCCACCTGGGCGGGGCGGTGGACTGCGACGGCGCCGACAAGGGCTCGCGGCTGTTCCAGCTGGCCGACGCCTTCGACCTGCCGGTGCTGTCGCTGATCGACACCCCCGGCTTCATGGTCGGGCCAGACAGCGAGCAGGCGGCGGCGGTGCGAAAGACCTCGCGCCTGTTCATCAACGCCGCCCGCCTGGGCACGCCGATGTTCGCGGTGGTGCTGCGCAAGGCCTATGGCCTGGGCGCCCAGGCCATGGCCGGCGGCTCGACCCTGGCCCCGTCGTTCTGCGCCGCCTGGCCGACCGGCGAGTTCGGCGGCATGGGCCTGGAGGGGGCCGTGCGGCTGGGCTACCGCAAGGAGCTGGAGGCCGAAACGGACCCGGCGGCGCGTCAGGCGCTGTTCGACGGCCTGCTGGGCAAGCTCTACGCGGTGGGCAAGGCGATCCATGTCGCCGCCACCCTGGAGATCGACGCCGTCATCGACCCCGCAGACACCCGCCGCTGGGTCGTGCAGGGTCTGAAGACTTGCCGGAAGCGGCACGCGCCGAGAAGGCAGTTCGTCGACGCGTGGTAGCGTGCGCTTCCGCGTACAAGCTGGACGTTGCGGTTGTGGCCTTGAAACGCCAAGCCGCCAAGGACGCCAAGATGTGACTGGCCCTGCGGCGGCCGGTCGTGGTGTGGGATAGGGTTTTCGCGCGCGTAGCGCGCATCTCATCGCCAACTCGCTCACCGAACCTCGCGAGGTCAGACGGGCATCTTGGCGTTCTTGGCGGCTTGGCGTTGAAGAAAGCCTCTCCGCCGCCGACGACTCTCAGGTGAGACCCGAACCGACTACGCCCGGGCCATCACCAGGCAGCCGTTGGTGCCGCCGAAGCCGAAGCTGTTGGACATCACCGTGTCGAGCACCTTGTCGGTCCGCTGGCGCACGATCGGCAGGCCCTCGAAGGCGGGGTCGAGATTGTCGATGTGGGCGCTCTCGGCGACGAAGCCGCCCCGCATCATCAGCAGGCAGTAGATCGCCTCCTGCACCCCGGCGGCGCCGAGGCTGTGGCCGGTGATGGCCTTGGTCGAGGAGATCAGCGGCGCATGGTCGCCGAACACCTCGCGCACCGCGCCCATCTCCTTGAGATCGCCCACCGGCGTGCCGGTGCCGTGGGGATTGAGATAGTCGATGCGGCGGTTGCCGGCGCCGGCCATGGCCAGGCGCATGCAGCGCACCGCGCCCTCGCCCGAAGGGGCGACCATGTCGTGACCGTCGCTGTTGGCGGCGTAGCCGACGATCTCGGCGTGGATGGTCGCGCCCCGGGCCAGGGCCCGGTCCATGTCCTCGAGCACCACCATGCCGGCGCCGCCGGCGATGACGAAGCCGTCGCGGTCGACGTCGTAGGGCCGGCTGGCCCGGGCGGGGGTGGCGTTGAAGTTGCTCGACATGGCGCCCATGGCGTCGAACAGGTCTGACATCGTCCAGTCCAGCTCCTCGCAGCCGCCGGCGAACATCACATCCTGATTACCCAGCCGGATCTGCTCATAGGCCGCGCCGATGCAGTGGGTGGAGGTCGCGCAGGCCGAGGAGATCGAGTAGTTGATGCCGCGGATCTTGAACCAGGTCGAGAGGGTGGCCGACGGGCCCGAGCTCATCGCCTTGGGCACGGCGAACGGGCCGATGCGCTTGACGCCGCGGGTGCGGGCGGTGTCGGCCGATTCGACGATCGCCCGGGCCGAAGGGCCGCCGGAGCCGACAATCAGGCCTGTGCGGTCATGGGAGATCTCGCCGGGCTCAAGGCCCGAGTCGGCGATCGCCTGCTCCATGGCCAGGTGCGCATAGGCCGTGCCCTCGGCGAGGAAGCGGGCGGCGCGGCGGTCGACCAGACTCTCCCAGGCCAAAGCCGGGTCGGCATGGACCTGAGATCGGAAGCCCATCTCGGCGTATTTGGCGGCGGCGGTGATTCCCGACCGCGCCTCCCTCAAGGATTCGGTGACCGCGCCGACATCGGCTCCGATCGAGGAGATGACGCCCATTCCGGTGACGGCGACTCGCCGCATGTCCGCTTCCTCTCGATCAGGCGAGGTCGGCGGCGTTGAACAGCCCGACCTTCAGGTCCTTAGCCTCGTAGATAGGTTTCCCGTCCGCTTCCAGCACCCCATCGGCCAGACCGATAACTAATTTCCGCAAAATTACCTTTTTGAAATCGATCCGGTACACGATCCTGGAGACCTTGGGGGTCACCTGGCCGCTGAACTTGACCTCGCCGACGCCCAGGGCGCGGCCCCGCCCGGGGGCGCCCGACCAGCCCAGGTAAAAACCCACAAGCTGCCACATGGCGTCCAGGCCGAGGCAGCCGGGCATCACAGGGTCGCCGATAAAGTGACAGTCGAAGAACCAGAGATCCCGGTGGATATCGAGTTCGGCGGTCATCGACCCCTTGCCATTGGACCCGCCGGTCTTGTCGATACCGGTGATGCGGTCGAACATCAGCATGGGCGGCGCCGGCAATTGGGCGTTACCGGGGCCGAACATCTCGCCGCGCGCGCAGGCGAGAAGGTCTTCGTGATCGAAGCTGGTCTTTGTCTTGGGGTCCATCCAACGGCGTTAGCACGCCAAAGGCGGGCGCCTCAACGGCATTGGGCCGCCGGGGCGGCTCCCCACACGCGATTTGCCGCAACCCAGCCCCGAACACCGCCGACCGCCACCGCGCACCAGCCGTCCTGGCAGCGATCGAGCACCGCCAGCGCGCGGGCCTCGAACAGACCCCGGACCCGAGCGCCGGCGTTCGGAGCCTCCAGCACCGGGGTCGGACCAGGACCGAGCGCCTGAACCGTCCGACGGACCCCGACCATGGTGCGCTTGACCCAGACCGCCCCGCCATAGGGGTCGCAGATCCGCCGCCAATCCTCGGTCTCGGCGACCACCTGCACGGGCAGGCCGGCGGCCTGATAGATCCACAGGGCGGGATAGTCGGCGCCGGGGCCCTTGCGGGCCGAGACCTTGGCGCTCTTGAGGCTGACGTAGCGCGGCACACAATAGCCAGACAGGCCTCGGGCCGCCGGCGGACAGTCCTTGCCCTCCTCCGCCGCCTCCTTGCATCCGCCCAGAATCATCGCCGCGCCCAAGGCCAGAACAGCCGCCGCGGCGCGCCGTCGGCAGTTCTCGCTTGCTTGGCCGGGCAAACCCGTTTTGGTAGGAGCGGGGGCGCCGCCGCCCTTGTCACCCCTTCGCCGGTCAGACCCGCCCATGGCCACTCGCAAGCCTAAAGTCGTTGTCACACGCAAGCTCCCTGATGCGATCGAGACCCGCATGCGTGAACTCTTCGACACCGAGCTCAATCTCGACGATACGCCGATGGGCGTCGAGTCCCTCGTTGCGGCGATGAATCGCGCCGATGTTCTGGCCTCGACCATAACCGACAGACTCGACGCGTCGGTGATCGCCCGCGCGGGCGATCAACTCAAGCTGATCGCCAACTTCGGGGTCGGCGTCGACCATATCGACGTGACCGGGGCCAACGCCCGCGGCATCACCGTCACCAACACCCCGGGCGTCCTGACCGAGGACACGGCCGACCTGACGATGGGCCTGATCCTCGCCTCGGCCCGGCGGGTGGTGGAGGGCGCCAACATCGTCCAGGCCGGCGAGTTTCACGGCTGGACTCCGACCTGGATGCTGGGACGTCGCCTGAGAGGCAAGCGTCTGGGAATCGTCGGCATGGGCCGGATCGGCCAGGCCCTGGCCAAGCGCGCTCGAGCCTTCGGCCTCGCCATCCATTACCACAATCGCAAGCCCGTCAGTCCGCGGATCGCCGAGGACCTGGAGGCGACCTACTGGGAGAGTCTGGACCAGATGCTGGCGCGGATGGACGTGGTGTCGGTCAACTGCCCGCACACCCCGGCGACCTATCATCTGCTTTCGGCCCGGCGGCTCAAGCTGCTGCAGCCTCACGCTTTGGTGGTCAACACCGCCCGCGGCGAGATCATCGACGAGGCCGCCCTGGCCGGCATGCTCCAACGCGGCGAGATCGCCGGCGCCGGGCTGGACGTCTATGAGCACGAGCCGACGGTGAACCCGAAGCTGCTGAAGCTGCCCAATGTCGTGCTGCTGCCACATATGAGCTCGGCTACCATCGAGGGCCGGATGGACATGGGCGAGAAGGTGATCATCAACATCCGCACCTGGATGGACGGCCACCGTCCGCCGGACCGGGTGATTCCGTCGATGCTCTGAGCGCGGCCCGCATGGGCGAGCCGCCACTCGTCAGTCGGGCGGGCGTCAATTGGGCGGATTGTGCTTTTCCACGAAGGCGACCGAGGCCTCGAGCATCTTCACCCGCGTGGCCTCGCGCGATAGCCAGTGGTCCTCGTCGGGCAATTCGAGGGTTTCCACCGGCCGTCCGGCGGCGCGCATGGCCCGGGCGAAACCGAGACTCTGCTCATTGGACACCACCGTGTCGTCCTTGCCGAAGATCAGCAGAACCGGCGCGTCGGCCCTGGCCGCCAACCGGCGCGGCGAATAGGGATTGAGCGCTGGATCGCCATCGTTGGCCGCGCCCATGAACTGGCGCCAGTACCGCATCGACAGCCCGCCGACTTCGCCGCCCCGATCGGCCTCCCATTGAAGCATGGCGTTCAGGTCCGACACGCCGCCGACCGAGACCGCGCAGCGGTACAGGCCGTTCTGAACGGTGACGCCGGCCAGGGCGACATAGCCGCCGTAGCTTGCCCCGACGACACAGGCCCGCTTGGGATCGATCAGCCCCTGGCGGGCGAGTTCCGCCACGCCGTCGGAGACGTCCGTCTGCATCTTGCGCCCCCACTGGCCGTGGCCGGCGTCCCGGAACGCCTTGCCGTAGCCGGAGGACCCCCTGAAGTTCGGCTGGAACACCGCATAGCCGCGGGAGG
>CAIQDO010000111.1 GCA_903870555.1 uncultured Caulobacteraceae bacterium | reverse complement strand
TGGGGTGGCGGGATCATCTCGGAATGCCTGGCGGCATGATCTTGGAATGACATGGCGGCATCATCGGAATCCGCAGCTCTGTCGCCCTGGCGAAAGCCCTTGCTGTCGTTGAACGGCTTGAAATTGTCGAAGTCGAAGTAGCACAGGCAGCGTGTCTGGCGCGCCCGGCCGCACTCGGCCAGAAGCGCCGCGATCCGCGCCGCGACCATGGTGTTGCCCGGCAAACGCGTGAGCGGGTTTCGATCAAGCGCCTCCTCCAGATAGCGCGCGTTGGTCAATTTCAGCAGCGCGTCGGCGGTCAGGAACCCCAGGTACTTGCCGCCCGACGTCACGATC
The DNA here is from genome assembly GCA_903870555.1 of uncultured Caulobacteraceae bacterium. Taxonomy (GTDB): domain Bacteria; phylum Pseudomonadota; class Alphaproteobacteria; order Caulobacterales; family Caulobacteraceae; genus Acaudatibacter; species Acaudatibacter boreus. Next base: position 1,417 of record CAIQDO010000111.1, on the reverse strand, counting down.
ACGCCATTCGCATCCGGGTGCGCCATAAACACGTCCAGGACTTCCGGCACGGGCTGGGCGATGTCGGCGCATGGGCAAGCCGTGATGAATCGACGCAAGGAATTCCCGAGACCCGCGTTGCGCATCAGATCGCGACCGTACCGGTTGTAGACCAGTGGACGAAGCGCCAGATGCCGGATCGTGCCGAACGGCTCCCCAGCCCTATCCACGACGACGCACACTTCGGCCGCCGAATGGGCGCGGAAAACCTCTATAACTTCATCTACCGACGCCGTTTCCAAGACTGCCGGAATCTTGGTCATCACGGCGCTGATGGCGCTGTCCCCCCGCGGTTCCTCCACGCGCTGCCACTGTGGCCGCTGGCCGGCATCCGCAAGGTGCGCATAGGCGGGCAAGATCGCCTGTGGGTCCAGTTGCGGACGTTCGACGAACCAGCCCTGGACCATGTCGCAGCCAAGGGTGCGGCAGGCGTCAAACTCCGCGAGTGTCTCGACACCTTCCGCGATCACTCTGGCGCCCATGACGTGCGCGAAACGGCACATATTGGACAGGAACACTTTTCGCCTATCCGACCCATCTATGCCAGATATGAAATATTTATCTATCTTTACATAATCAACTGCATTGTCGAATAACAATTTCAATTCCGAATGACCCTGGCCGAAGTCATCGGCCGCGAACTTTACGCCGAGATCCTTCAGGCGGTGGATCGAGAAATCGATGTGTCTCGCCGAAAAGCGCTCGTAGCGTTCGGATATTTCCACACATAAGGCCGACGGTGGTAAACCGGCGTCCGAGATCAGGCGTACGGCTCGCTCCAGCACGAGCGGCGCCAAGTCGGCGAGCGCCCGACCATCCACGTTCAGGAACAGGCGGACCTCTCCGCCCAGTTTGACCAGCCGGGTCGCCAGGAAAGCATTGACCGCCTTGCGCGCCAGGAGGTCCTCAAGTTCGACGATCAAACCGGCTTCTACGAAATGGTCCAAGAGTTCGAACGGGGAGGCATGTCCCATGCGCTCATACCCGCGCATCAGAGCCTCGACGCCGTGCACAACACCGCTATTGACGTCGACGATCGGCTGCAAGGCGCAGAAAAGCGTTTGCCCGGCAAGGGCGATCAGCGCCTCACGCTCGCCACGATCGCGCAACGCCGTGGCCTTTGGCGCCAGCGCCGTGTCTGACAGGTTCTCACTCATCGGTCGCACACGACTGCCGATGCCGGCATGGCGAATTCAGGAACAGGAGCAATTGTCCCCAAACGTTGCGGGTGTGATGGCCATGGGCCAGGGTCCGGCTCGCCAGCATCGTCGCCCCCGATGTTCCAGACCCCGTCACCGCGCAGGACGACGGTCGCGAGCCACCCCTTTCGAGACCATACCACCTTATTCATAGCGGCGCAGGCTCAACCGCCAGCGTT
>CAIQDO010000110.1 GCA_903870555.1 uncultured Caulobacteraceae bacterium | reverse complement strand
TGATGCTCCAGCCAAAAGCACCCGCTGGACGGCAGCCAAGGCGCTGGACCTTGTCGGCGACATCCACATCGGCGTCGAACCTGCCGGCAGCCCCCTTTCCACGATCAACGCCCTGGGACCAACGGTCGTGGTCAGCGATTTCGGCAACAACGCGGGCCTGATCGTCGGCCCGCCGATTCCCGACTGGCGGGTCCGTCCCGTCGACGCCTTGACCAGCGCGACCTGGATCGACGGGAAGCTCGTCGGACGCGGCGGCGCGGCGAACCTTATCGACGGCCCCATCGGCTCCCTGTGCTTCGCCCTCGACATCGCGGCGCGGCGCGGTCGGCCGCTTCGGGCCGGAATGTGGATCAGCACCGGGGCGACAACCGGAATTCACGACATCGTCGCCGGCCAGTCGGCGCGACTTGTTTTCGACGGCTACGGCGAGATCCACTGCCAAGCGACACGCGCCACGCCGACTGGGGTTTGAGGCAAAGGGACGAAACTCGCGCGATTCAGATGCGGGATCTTCGTCATGACAGGGAAGGATGCATCGGCCGAAGGCCGGCGCGGAGTGAGGGAACGGACATGGTGATCGAGACTCCGGCCGACAGCATCCCCGCGAGGGCGCCCGCGCCCGCCATCGGGCGCTACCGCTGGGTGATCTGCGCCCTCCTCTTCACGGCGACGGTCATCAACTACATCGACCGCCAGATGATCGGCGTGCTCAAGCCGACGCTGCAGACAGAGTTCGGCTGGACCGAGACCGACTACGCCAATATCGTCTTCTGGTTCCAGGCGGCCTACGCCATCGGATACCTCGGCTTCGGCCGTATCGTCGACCGGATCGGCGCGCGGTTCGGCTATGGCGTGGCCATGGTGACCTGGACGCTTGCCCATATGGCGCACGCCGCCGCTCGGACCCTGGGCGGCTTCATGGTCGCCCGTTTCGCCCTGGGCCTGGGAGAATCCGGCAGCTTTCCCTCCGGGCTCAAGGCCGTGGCCGAGTGGTTCCCCAGGCGGGAGCGAGCCCTGGCGATCGGCCTGTTCAACGCCGGATCGAACATCGGCGCCATTGTCACGCCCCTGATCGTGCCGGCGATCACCCTGGCCTGGGGCTGGCGAGTCGCCTTTCTGATCACTGGCCTGTTCAGTGTGGCGTGGTTGGCGGTCTGGCTGACCGTCTACCGGCGCCCCCGGGAAACAGCGCGTCTGAAGCCCGCCGAACTTGACCATATCGAGTCCGATCCGGCGCCGCCGCCGGCGCCGGCGATCCCTTGGGCGCGACTGCTGACCATCCGGGAGACCTGGGCCTACGCCATTGCCAAATTCCTGATCGATCCGATCTGGTGGATGTTCCTGTTCTGGCTGCCGGACTTCTTCGCCAAACGCTACGATCTCGACCTGAAGAGCTTCGGTCCGCCGCTGGTGGCGGTCTATCTTCTGTCCGACCTGGGCAGCGTATCCGGTGGATGGCTTTCGTCCAGCCTGATCAAGCGCGGGTTCAGCCTGAGCACGGCGCGCAAGATCGCCATGCTGGTCTGCGCAATCTGCGTCATGCCGGTGATGGTCGCCATGCACGCCGACAACCTTTGGCTGGCCGTGGGCATCGTCGGCCTCGCCGCCGCCGCGCACCAGGGTTTCTCCGCCAATCTTTACGCCTTCCCGTCCGACGTCTTTCCGGCCGAGGCTGTGGGCTCGGTGGTCGGCATCGGCGGCGCCCTCGGCGCCGTGGGGGGCATGGCCATGGCCAAGTACGCCGGCTGGGTTCTGGACAGTATCGGCAGCTACACGCCGCTGTTTATCGTCGCGGGCTCGGTCTACCTGATCGCGCTGCTGGTGGTGCAGGCCTTGTCGCCGCGACTGGCCCCGGTCGCCGCGGCCTGACGGATCTGGTTAGATATTGGTGTCGACGCCGTTGATGCGTACGCGTTCCAGCTTCAAGCCCGGGGCGAACTTGATGATGTTCGCCTGGGCGACGCGGTCGAAAACACAGTCGCGCAGGACAACCCCCTCGATCGGCGCGCCCTCGAAACCCTGAATGTCCAGCGCGCGGCCGCTGGCGCCGCTGACCACCCGTTCGACAACCAAATTGCGCAAGACCGGCCTAAACGGCCCGTTGGGGCCTTCCTCATAGTTGTAGTCGACGGTGACCACCGCCTTGGCCACCTGTCCGACGGCGATGCGTCGGAAATAGAGGTCTTCCAGCGTCCCGCCCCGCAGGGCGTTGTTCTTGATGCGAATGGCGTAGTCGAGATCGGGGCTGTCCATCCTGCAGTCCTCGGCGAAAACGTTGCGGACGCCGCCGGAGATCTGGCTGCCCACCGTCAGCGCGCCATGGCCGTTCTTCATCCGGCAACGGCGGATGACGATGTTCTCGCTGGGCGTGTGCAACCGCCGACCGTCCTGGTTGCGCCCCGAATTGATGGCGATGCAATCATCTCCCGTGCTGAACACGACATCCTCGATCAGGACATCGCGGCAGGATTCCGGATCGCAGCCATCGGTGTTGGGGCCATCGGAGGTGATGGTTACGGCACGCACGGTGACGTTCTCGCAAAGAACCGGGTGAATCTGCCACATGGGCGAGCCGAGCAAATGAACCGACTCGATCAACACGTTGCGGCAACCATAGGGCTGGATGAACATCGGCCTCAGAAACGCGCCGTCGCCGAACACGCGCTCGGCGACCGGGACATCGCGCTCGGCCATTTCGAACAGGCGCCGGCGGGCGTTTGCCTGGCTTGGCTCACCCTCGCGCCAGCCGAAATTCGCCAGGCCCTTCCACGGCCACCAATGGGCGCTATCCGCATGGCCATCGAGGACGCCTTCGCCGGTGATGGCGATGTCTTCCTGCTGGTAGGCGTAGATCAGCGGCGAATAGTTCATCAGTTCGATGCCCTCCCAGCGGGTGAACACCAAAGGCAGATAGGCCGCCGGATCACGGCTGAACGCGATCGTCGCGCCCTTGGCCACATGGAGATTGACGTGGCTCTTGAGGTGAATGGGGCCGGTGGCCCAGCGGCCCGCAGGGGTCACCACACGGCCGCCGCCGGCCGCGTGGCAGGCCGCGATCGCCTTTCGGAACGCCTCGGTGCAGTCGACGACACCGCCCTCGACGGCCCCATAATCCGTGATCATGAAATCGCGGCTCGGAAAGATCGGCGGCCGGATTCTCGCGACGATCGCCGCCGCCCGCGCCCAG
>CAIQDO010000109.1 GCA_903870555.1 uncultured Caulobacteraceae bacterium | reverse complement strand
GATTTTTTCCTGGGGCATGCCCCAGGAACACAGCAAGAACGAAGCGGACAGATCACGAGCTACAAAAACCGGACATCTTTACGAGCTAGCGACAGTCCGGGTGCACGCCGCGCTTTCACGCCGCGATTTGACGGGCCTCGCGTTTCGTGAAATCGCCCGCCGCTCACACACAAGGATGAGCGGATGCCCGGCCTGAACGCCACTATCGACCCTGATGGCCTGCTGGAGTTTTCGGTGGTGTTCACCGACCGCTCGCTCAACCACATGAGCGGGACGTTCCAGGGGGTGATGCGCGACATCCACGCCACCCTTTGCGAGGTCTACCACGCCGAACGGGCGGTGGTGGTTCCAGGCGGCGGGACCTATGGGATGGAGGCGGTGGCGCGGCAGTTCGCCACCGGCCGCAAGGTGATGGTGATCCGCAACGGCCTCTTCTCCTATCGCTGGAGCCAGATCTTCGAGGCCGGGTCGATCCCGGCCGAAGAGATCGTTCTGAAGGCGGTGCGTCTGGGCGAGGGACCGACGGCGCCATTCGCGCCGGCGCCGATTGAGGCGGTCGTGGCGCGGATTCAGGCGGAGCGTCCCGAGGTGCTGTTCGCGCCGCATGTCGAGACGGCGTCGGGGATGATCCTGCCTGACGGCTATCTGCGCGCGGTCGCCGATGCGATGCATGAGGTGGGTGGGCTGTTTGTTCTCGACTGCATCGCCTCTGGCTGCGCCTGGGTGGACATGGATGCGACCGGTGTCGACGTATTGATTTCCGCGCCGCAGAAGGGCTGGTCGGCGCCGCCCAGCGCCGGGCTGGTGATGATGAACGCGCAGGCGTTGGAACGGTGTCGGGCGGCGAAGTCGACCAGCTTCGCGGTGGACCTGAACAAGTGGCTGACGATCATGGAGGCCTATCTGAACGGCGGCCACGCCTATCACGCCACCATGCCCACCGACGCCCTGCGGGTGTTCCGCGACGCGATGCTGGAGACCCGGGCGATCGGTTTCGAGCGGCTGCGCGCGGCGCAGTGGGACCAGGGGAACGCGGTGCGGGCGATGCTGGCCGGGCGTCAGGTGGCGTCGGTCGCGGCCGAGGGCTTCGGCGCGCCGGGGGTGGTGGTCTGCTTCACCGGCGATCCCGAGATCCAGAACGGCAAGGCATTCGCCGCGCTCGGCCTGCAGATCGCCGCCGGCGTGCCGCTGATGGTCGACGAGGGGCCCGACTACCGCAGCTTCCGGATCGGTCTGTTCGGCCTGGACAAGCTGCTGGACGTGCCGGCGAGCGTGGCGCGACTGGAGGCGGCGTTCGACCGGGTGCTTTAGCGGGCCAGGCCTAGAGCACGCAGCCGTAGTGGGCCGAGGAGACCAGCCGGACGTATTTATCGTGCAGCGAGCCGGGTCGTAGCGGTTCGGCGCGCTCGGGCGGGCGCGAGGCGGACAGGCGGCGGGTGATCTCGTCGGCGGGGACGTCCAGCGTCAGGGTGCGGGCGGCGGGGTCGATGACGATAGCGTCACCGTCCTGGACCACGGCGATCGGACCGCCGCGCGCCGCTTCGGGCGAGACGTGACCGATCAGGACGCCGTGCGACACGCCGGAGAAGCGGCCGTCGGTGATCAGGGCGACGGTTTCGCCGAGACCCCGGCCCTGCAGCTGGATCGTCAGCATGACCATCTCCGGCATGCCCGGCGCGCCGACGGGGCCGACGTGGCGCACGACGATCACGTCGCCAGGGACGATGCGGCCGGCGCGGATCGCCGCCAGGGTGTCGGCTTCCGACTCGAATACCCGGGCGGGGCCGCGGAACTGGCCCTTCTCCAGCACCTTGCCCGACAGCTTGAGCAGGGCGCTCTCGGGGGCGAGATTGCCCGTCAGCACGCTGATGTGCTGGTTCGGCGGGGCGATTGGGTTGGCGACCGGCCGGACAATGTCCTGGGGGCCTAGGTCCTCCAGGTTGGGCGTGTCCGCCAGGTTTTCGGCCAGGGTGCGGCCGGTGACGGTCATGACGTCGCCGTGCAGCAGACCGGCCCGCAGCAGTTCCTTCATCACCACCGGCACACCGCCGATCGCATGCAGGCTGACCATGGCGTAGGGGCCGTGGGGCTGGAGATTGACCAGTAGCGGGATCCGCTCGCCGATGGCCTGGATGCGCTCGATGGTGAGCGGGACGCCGGCTTCTCGGGCTATGGCCAGCAGGTGGAGGTAGAGGTTGGTCGAGCCGCCCATAGCGTAGACCGTGACGATGGCGTTCTCGAAGGCGCGCTCGGTCATGATGTCGCGCGGGCGGATTCCGGCGTCGATCAGGCGGTAGAGGGCGTCGACCGTGGCCTTGGCCTGGGCGCGGACATCGGTGTGGATATCGCCGCCCGCGCCGGTGTCGGCCGGATGGGAGGCGCCGCGCGGCAGCATCATGCCGATGGCCTCGGCGATGGTGCTCATGGTGTTGGCGGTGAACATGGCGCCGCAGGTTCCGCTGCCGGGCATGACGCTGCGCTCGATCTCGGCCAGCTCGGTGTCGGGGATGCGGCCGGCCTCGCGGGCGGCGCGGGCCTCGGCGTAGTCCATGATGGTCAGGTTGTTTCCCTTGGCGGCCCAGGCCCCGGCGGCGACCCGGCCGGGCGAGCTGGTTCCGGGATAGAGCACCAGGCCGAAGGCGTTGGTCCGGGCCAAGGGCATCAGCGCGGCGGCGCCGGTCTTGTCGCAGCCGGAGACGACGATCATGGCGTCGCCGTGGTGGGCGTAGTGGCCGATCTCGAAACAGTCGGCGACGACCTCGCGCGAGGGCAGGCTGTAGCCGGCCGTCGGCGTGCCCTGGGTCAGGGCGTCCGACACCGCCGGCGCCCCGACGATCAGCCCCTGGCCGCCGCGCTCGGCGATCAACTCGACCAGCAGGTCGCCGATGGCGCGCACGCGGTTGTTGCAACGATGGGCGTTGGTCCAGGCGGCGGCGACGGTGACCAGCGCGGTGGTCGCCGCGGCGCGATCCGGATCGAAGCCTGCGGCGCGCAGCTCGACGCGGGAGCGTTTCCAGTAGGCGCTGCTGTCTTGGGGCATGGGGGCTCCGGGTGGTGATGATCCTGGGGATGATAGGCCGGTTGTCCGCCGGTACAGCGGCCCAATCAATCCCGAGGCGTCAGAGTCCGCCCGGTCGGGTGCAAGGCCAGAAAGGCGTTGCGGATCTGGTCGAAGAGGCGTGGCGGCAGAAAGCCGTAGTCATACCGATTCTTCCGGGGGACCTTCCGGAGATCGTACCCGGGCCATATGAACTCGTTCCCCTCCTCGACGACAACCCAGGAGCGCTGATCGTCGAGTCCGAGGTGACGCTTGACGGGCGCGAGGAGCTCGACGGCGGCGCCCGGTTTGAGCGGCGCGGTATGGGTGATGGGCAGCACGGTGACGATTGTCGCGCCGTCCTCAAGGCGCTCGACGGCCAGGACGATCACACTTGGGCGATCCTTGAGCCCTTCGTCTTGTCCCGCCTGATGCTCGCGACGCCAGAGGTAGGAATAGGCGATGACGAGGCCCGCCTCGGGGGTCGGGATGGTCGCCATCGCGGTGGACTATTCCGTGTCGAACAGGGCGTCGAGGTGAGCGTGGCGGGAATCCATCCGCGAGTCCGCGATCGCCCGGATCTTCTCGTCGGAGAGGGACTCGGTGGCGAAGCTGCGGCGCTGCTGCTGGAAGCGCTTGAAGTCCTCATAGTCGTCCGGCCCGATAAAATAGCCGGTGATTTGGCCGTGACTCGAAACCGGCACCGCCTCCCGCTGGGCCAGCATCCGGTAGCGGCCGAAGTTCCGCGTGAACTCGGACGCGGGGACGATCACGGTCATGCGCATGGTCCTTCCTCGGTGATCTACATGCGCGACATGCGTAAAATGCGCAAGTTGCGTGGGGCTCGGCGCTTGAGAATGGGCGATGTCTGGCCTGCGGTACGACCTCGCGCGCCGATCTTCGCGGGCGAGACGCCCGCGCTTTGGTCGGGGTCGTCGCTGCCGGTTTCCGTAGGCGGGGCGCTATTGCCCATCCTGAATGCCTATCAGTTCCTGAAGCTCATCTTCCGTGTAGCTCTTGGCCAGACGACCCAAGGTCTTCAGGCCTTTGGCGAAGGCCAGCACGCCGATTATCGAGCTCACGATCAATGGGTCGGTCGCGTCGCGCACTTCCTCGATGCCGATTTCCACGAGACTTTTCCAAGCCGCATCGTAGGCTGGCTTCAGAAAGTCGGGTATCGGCGGATTGTCGGGTTCGCGCCTGACGTCCTCGATCAGCGCGACCATTGAATAGGTTCGCCAGTCAGGTCGAGCGGCCGAGCGGTAGATCCGGACGCGGTGCGGGACGGCGGCATAGGATGCTTCACCGACGTCGCCCTGATGATGCAGGTCGGTCCATAGGTCCTCCCAGGCGGCGGCGTCGCCCCGCTCCAAGGCGATCAGGACCGGCCTCGGATCACAGGGAATGCGGTATCCGCCCAGCATTGTGGTCCAGCGGAGATCGTCGAAGGAGAGCGGATCGCCCATTCACAGATCTCCACCCGGTCGCCCGTGACTATCCAGGATGTGCCTCAACTGGGCGGCCAGGTCGGCGGTCGTCGGAAACGCCCCATCGAGCGCCGCGGTGCCGACGGTGAAGGCGGCGGCGCCCGCGGCCGCCACTGCCGCGATGCGCTCGGCACGGTCGAGGGAGCCGGCGATCACCACCGGCCGCCCGGCGGCTTCGCGGCAGACGGCGGTCATCAGGGCCGGCACGTCGCCTTTGAAGCGGTAGGCGAGGAGGTCGAGCCCGTGGACGCCGGGAGTCGCCAGCAGGCGGCGGGCGCTTTCGACGATGGAGGCGATCGTGCCTCCAAGGACGCAGGGGTGACCGACGATGTCGCCGGGATAGGGGTAGTAGCGGATCGGAGAGCCGGCGATCACAGGCGCCACCACCTCCGGCCGCGTCCCGCCCATCAGCACCTCGACGCCGAGGTCGAGGGCCATCCGGGCCGAGGCCGCCTCGCTGTCGGCGTCGAGGCTGACCACCTCCAGATAGGTCGTGGCCCCGGCGGCGCGGATGGCGTCGGCGAGCCGGCGCAGGGCGGACGGCGGCAGGCCGATATCCTTGAAGCCGATGTGGCGCACGCCGGCCTGGATGGCTTCCGGCAGGCGTTGTTCGGCGTCCTCGATGGTGCGGTCGGCCCGGGTGAGCATGAAGATGAAGTCCGGGCCCATCGCTCAGCCGCCCGTCATGGCCAGGGCGATCTTCAGGGCGTAGGCGAGGCTCGACGGATCGGCGCGGCCGGTTCCGGCGATGTCGAAGGCGGTGCCGTGGTCGACGCTGGTGCGGACGAACGGCAGGCCGACGGTGATGTTCACCCCGTTGTCGACGCCGAGGTACTTCACCGGGATCAGGCCCTGGTCGTGGTACTGGGCCACCACGACGTCGAACTCGCCCTTGCGGGCGCGCATGAAGACGGTGTCGCCGGGCCAGGGGCCGGTGGCGTCGATCCCCTCGGTCCGAGCGCGGGCGATGGCCGGGGCGACGATGTCGAGGTCCTCGCGGCCGAACATCCCGTTCTCGCCGGCGTGGGGGTTGAGGCCGGCGACGGCGACGCGGGGGGCGGCCAGGCCGAAGGCGCGGCCGGCCTGGTGCGCCAGGCGGATGGCGCGGATCTCGCTTTCAGGCGTGACGGCGGCGATGGCGTCGGTCAGAGACAGGTGGATCGACACCAGCAGCACCCGCAGTTCGTCGTTGGCCAGCATCATGGCGAAGTCGGCGACGCCGCAGCGGTCGGCGAGAATTTCGGTGTGGCCAGGGTAACGGACGCCGGCGGCGTACAGCGCTTCCTTGTTCAGCGGGGCGGTGACGATGGCCCGCACCGCGCCGGCCAGGGCCAGGTCGATGGCCGCCTGGACGCTGGCGTAGGCCGCCGCGCCGGATCTCGCGTCGACGCGGCCGACGGGCAGGTCCTCGGGCAGGTCGGCGCCGGGCTGGAGCACCGACAGGGCCGCGCCGCCGCGGCCGCGCGCCTCCGCCACACCAGTCACGCGGGCGATGTCGATATTCAAGCGGAGGTCGCGGGCGGTGCGGTGGAGGATGCCGATGTCGCCCACCACAAGCAGGTCGACTTTCGGTCGGTCCGGATCGGCCGCCATCTTGACGATGATTTCGGGGCCAATGCCGGAGGGATCGCCCAAGGTGATCGCGACGGGGAGGGCGGTCATCGGATCGCCTCGGCGGCGCCGCGCGCCCTGTCCAGGGCGCTCCAGCCGAAGCGCAGCAGCGGCAGGGCAGCGGCGGTGAAATCGACGATGTCGTCGATCAATTCGACCCGCTGCAGGTCCTCGGGCGCGATCGGCCGGCTGACGACAAAGTTGCGCAGCTTCAGGGCGTCCGCAATGGGCGAGCCGGCGTGGTCCTCGAAGCCTTTCGGCAGGCGGGTCAGGGCGTTTCCCATCGACGGCGCCAGACCGGCCTCGGCAAGTTGCGCGACCACGTCAAGCCACTGTTCCGCCCGGTCGGCGACGCCGTGACGCAGGGCGGCGAGGTCTTTCGGCTCGGCGCCGTAGAAGCCGACCGCCATCAACGAGCCCTCGTCGCCGCCGACCTGGACGTAAAGCATGCCAAGCGTGGTCTTCGTCCCGTCCCGCGTCATCACCGCCCCGGCGTTGGTCTTGTAGGGGCTCTTGTCGTTCGAGAAGCGCACGTCGCGGTTCAGCCGGAACAGGGAGCGCTTGGCGTCGCCGGTCAGGGGGATGTCATGGGCGGCGAAAGCGAAGGCCAGGGCGTGGACCAGGGAGCCGAGCGGCCCCTTCACGTCGCGCTCATAGGCCGCCTTGTGCTCCAGGAACCAGTCGCGGGTCTGGTTGGCGGCGAGGCCGGCGAAGAAGGGCAGCGCGCCGGCGCCGAAACCGGCGAAGGGCGGGGGCGTGGTGTCGGCGGGAGGTTTGCGGGCCATCGGGCGGAGTTTCTCACAAATCGGCGCGCCGCACACCCGCGCGCGGGGCGCGAGGCGCCAGCGAATCTCAAACCGGCCCGCGAAATCCTGGTTTGCGCCGGAGCCTCGGGTCGCCCAAATCGGGCTCATGATCCGTTTGCACCGCCTCGCCGCCCCGCTCGCCCTCGCACTTGTCGCCGCCTTCGCCGTTCCAATCCTGGCGCACGCCGCCGAGGGCGCGCCGTCGACCGTCGCTGGAACCTGGCGGGCCACCGCCGACGTCAAGGGCGCCGCCATCCCGTTCCGGCTGGATATCCACGGTGAGGGCGATGCGGTGCGCGCCACCTTCTTCGATGGCGCCAGGCCAACCAATGCCGCCAGCGAGGGGTCTTTCCACGACGGGAAGCTGCACCTGTACTTCCCCAGCTATGCGGCGAACCTCGACGCCACGGTCGTCGATGGCCGGCTCGACGGGGCCTATGTGACCCCGACCCGGTCGATCGCCATCCATGGGCAGCGCGGGGCGGCCCCTGTGGCGGCGTCCGCCGCCGCGCCGGTGATCGGCGGGGAGTGGATCGTGCCGCTCAAGAGCGACAAGGGCGAGACCGCGTGGCGGCTGATCGTCAAGCAGACCGGCGCCACGGCCGAGGCGGCGATCCTGCGTATCGACGGCGACACCGGGGCCCTGACCGGCCGCTACAGCGATGGCGCCTTCCGGCTGTCGCACTTCGCCGGCGAGCGACCGGGCCTGCTGATCGCCACGCCGCAGGCCGACCATACGCTGAAACTGGTGCTCGACGATCTGGAGGGCGAGCGCAGGTTCACCGCCGTTCGTCCGGCGGCGGCGGCCAAGGCAGGTTTTACGCCGACCGATCCGACGCGCCACACCACCGTGCAGAACAAGACCGAGCCGTTCCGCTTCGCCTTCAAGGACCTCAACGGCAAGGTGGTCAGCAACACCGATGCGCGTTTCCGCCACAAGGTGGTGATCGTGGACGTGATGGGCAGCTGGTGCCCGAACTGCCATGACGAGGCCGCGTTCCTGCAAGGCCTCTACGCCAAGCATCACAGGGACGGTCTTGAGATCGTATCCCTGGCCTTCGAACAGGCCGACCAGCTGCCCGACCCGAAGCGGCTGCGCGCCTTCATCGCCCGCTACGGCCTGACCTTCACGGTTCTGCTGGCCGGCGAGCCGAAGGACGTGAACGCCAAGCTGCCCCAGGCGGTGACGCTCAACGCCTGGCCAACGACGTTCTTCCTCGGCCGGGACGGCCTGGTGAAGGCGACCCATGTCGGTTTCACCAGCCCCGCCAGCGGTCCCCGCGACGCGGAGACGCGGCATGATGTAGAACGACAGGTGGAGGCGCTGCTCGCCAGGAGCTGACGCCTCGCCCAAGGGAAGGCGTCAACGTCATGGATCTCTATTTGACCGGCCGGCGCGCCCTGGTCACCGGCGGCAGCAAGGGCATTGGCAAGGCCATCGCCCGGCAGCTGGCGCTCGAAGGCGTGGACGTGGCGATTTCCGCGCGCAATGGGGTTGAGTTGAACGCGTCGGCGGCCCAACTGGCCGCCGAGAGCGGCCGCAAGGTGGTCGGCATCGCCGCCGACACGCACAAGGACGCCGAGGTCAAGGCGCTGGTGGCCGGCGCGGTCGCGGCGCTGGGCGGGCTCGACATCCTGGTCAATTGCGCGGCCAAACCGGGCGGTCAGGCGCCGCCGCCGAAACTGGCGGAGATCACCGACGCAGCGTTCTGGCTCGACGTCGACCTCAAGGTG
>CAIQDO010000108.1 GCA_903870555.1 uncultured Caulobacteraceae bacterium | reverse complement strand
TGGGACATGGCCGCCGGAATCCTGCTGGTGACGGAAGCCGGCGGCGTGGTCACCGACGCCGACGGCGCCGCCGATCCCCTCGCCACCGGTTCGATCTGCGTCGGTAACTCCGTCCTCCAGACCCAGCTCCTCGACCGCCTCAAAGCCGCCGCCTGAGGTCCTGGAGGCGGCTGACGTGGCCTTGAAACGCCAAGCCGCCAAGGACGCCAAGAGACCCGTCTGATCTCTCGCAATCCGGCGACCGAGTTGGTCAGGTTCCTGCGCGCGAAGCGCGCGACAAAACCAGGACGGATCGCGACGCGACCCCGGAGCGACAGTCACATCTTGGCGCTCTTGGCGTCTTGGCGTTGAAAGCCACTGTCCCGACGCGATCAATCCCCGGCGGTCTCGCTACGACGTCGTTACCGCCGCTTCGCTCTCAGCCGCCGGGCGGAAGGCGGCGCGGAGCAGGACAAGGGCGGCGTAGAGGACCACCACCACCACGCCCCAGCGCAGCACCGTCAGCGGCATCGACTTGACCAGCAGGGCCGCGATCAGCACGCCCGGGATGCCGCCGAGGGTGATGCCGATCACCAGCCGGATGTCGATGCGCTCGGAGCGCAGGAAACCGATGCCGCTGACCGGCATCAGGAAGGCGCAGGCGCCCATCATCATCGGGAACGACGCCGCCGGGCTCATCCCCAGCAGCGGCAGGAGGATCAGCGACGGGCCGAACAGGCCGATGCCGCAGGTCATCAGGGCGCCGAACACGAAGTAGCCGGCGACGGCGATGGCGAACAGCGGCGGGGCCAGCGCCAGGGCGGCGCCGCCGCCCGGCATCAGGTCGAGGTTCTTGGCGGCGAAGGCGGCGGCGGCCAACACCATCGCCACCCCGACAACGCCCTGAACCGTCCGCAACGGCAGCTTCACGACCACCGGCGCGCCAACGACCGCCCCGACCACCGAGGCGGCGATGCAGGAGCCCAGCAGCCAGGGATCGACCTTCACCAGCGTAATGAAGATCAGCGCCTCCACCACCGTCGGCAGGCCGTGGCCGGCGTTGAGGATGGTGGGAATGTAGCTGTCAGGGGCCAGGCGGCGCAACTTGATCCAGGCGGTCGTCGGGGCGAAGGAGCCGATGCCCAGGGTGTCGAAGAAATTGGTCACCGCGCCGAGCGTCACGCCCTCGACGGTGGGCAGGAACTGGTTCCGCTGGATCGCCGTCCGCCCGAGGGCGATCAGATAGACAAGGGCCAGGACGCAAAGCGCGCCGAGAAGGATTGGGACGACCATGGCTGCAGCGACGCTCCGAAAACCCGCGCCCCCGGCGCCAAAGGTCGATCCTACACAAGACCGCGCCGCCGAAAGGCAGTTTTTTCCAGCCCTCCGGCCCCGCCGGCGATTGGGCGAAGCCGGCAAGCCGGCTAAGCTGGGCGCATGACCCTAAGCCGCCGGGACTTCGCCGCCTTGAGCCTCGCCGCGCCCCTGGCCTGGAGCCTGGCGCCCCCGGTTCGCGCCCTCGCGCGGACGCCGCTGGTCATCGCCGCCGGCGCCGCGACGGGGGACGCGCCCGCCAGCACGCGGGTGGCCTACGATCTGGCGATCACGGCCGGCGCCGATGTCATCGCCGCCTCGGTGTTTCCGACCCGGGACGGCTGGCTCGTCGCCCTGCCCGGCGCGGACCTCGCTGCGACCACCGATGTCGCCGCGCGGCCCGAGTTCGCCGACCGGCGCAAGGTCAGGTCGATCGATGGTCACGACGTCCCCGGATGGTCAGTCGAGGATTTCACCCTGGCCGAGCTGAAGGCCCTGGTCTGTGTCACGCCCGGCGCGAAACGGCGGGGGCCGGACGCAGGTCGCACGATCCTGACGTTCGAGGAGCTGATGGCGACGGCCCGGGCCGGCAGCGTGCGGATGGCCCGGGTGATCGGCGTGGAAGTCCGTATCGTCGAGGCGGCGCGCTGGGCCGCCCTCGACCTTGCCGTGGAGCCGCGCCTGGCGACGGCCATCCGCACGGCCGGCTACAATTTCCCGGCTGCGGCGATGGTGGTGGCGGCCGAGGAGCCGGACGCGCTGCGCACCCTCGGCGAACTGACGCGTGTGCGCCGCGCGATGCGGCTGCGGGCCGCCGATGGCGCCGGCCAACGGTCGTCGGACGGGCTGAAGGCGATTCGCGGGTTCGCCGAGGCGATCGCGGCCGATTCGGCGCTGCTGATCGACCTCGCCCAACCCAAGACAATCCCGCCGCTGGGTCTGGTCGCCGACGCCCATGCCGCCGGCCTGACCGTGCAGGCCTGGACGGCTCCGGACGCGGGCGCCGTGTTCCCGCCGCCGCCGTTCCGCGCCGGCGACGCGCGCCGGATCTTCGCCGCCCTGTTCGCCGTCGGCTGCGACGCGGTCGCCGGAGACAACGCCGCCCTGGTCGCCCGCGGTCGCGATGACGCCGCGTCCCGCGATCGCGGCTGATCACCACGTCCGAAAACCGCGAGACAGTCCGCCGCCGTCGGCCCATTGTCGGCTCATGACCCTGGACCCCGACGCCTGCTACCGCGCCCTGACCGCCCGTGACGCCCGCTTCGACGGCCGCCTGTTCGTGGCGGTGAAGACCACGGGAATCTACTGCCGACCGATCTGCCCGGCCCGCACGCCCAGGCGCGAGAACGTCGACTTCTTCGCCACCGCCACCGCCGCCCAGGCCGGCGGCTTCCGCCCCTGCCTGCGGTGCCGTCCGGAGTCGTCGCCCGACCTCGCGGCCTGGCGCGGCACGTCCAACACCGTCGCCCGGGCCCTCGCCCTGATCGAATCGGGCGCTCTCGACGGCGACGACGTGGAGGCGCTGGCGGCCCGGCTCGGCGTCGGCGGACGTCACCTGCGGCGGCTGTTCCGCGAGCATCTCGGCGCCGCCCCGGTGTCGGTGGCCCAGACCCGGCGGGTGCTGCTGGCCAAGTCGCTGATCCATCAGACCCGTCTGCCGATGACCCAGGTCGCCCTCGCCTCCGGGTTCGGCAGCGTGCGGCGCTTCAATGAGACGTTTCAGAGCCTCTACGACCGCCCTCCGGCCGCGCTGCGGCGCCTCAGCGGCGAGGCGCCAGCGGGGGAGGACGGCATCCGGCTGGATCTGGCCTATCGCGGACCCTACGACTGGGACGCCCTGGTCGGCTTTCTCGCCCTGCGCGCCATAGGCGGCGTCGAGGTCGTCACCCCCGCCGTCTACGCCCGCTCGATCGCCATAGGCGAGGACCGGGGCCTCCTGACGGTGACGCCGTCGGCGAAGCCCGACCGCCTGACCGTGACCGTGCGGTTTCCCAACCTGCCGGCCCTGCCGCGGATCATCGCCCGGGTGCGCCGGGTGTTCGACCTGACCGCCGACCCCGCCGCCATCGCCGCCCACCTGTCCGCCGATCCGGACCTGGCGCCCCGTGTCGCGGCGCGTCCGGGCCTGCGGGTGCCCGGCGCCTGGGACGGCTTCGAACTGGCGGTGCGGGCGATCCTCGGCCAGCAGATCACCGTCACTGCCGCGACCCTGCTGGCGGCGCGCATCGTCCGCGACTGGGGCGAGCCCCTGCCGCCGACTTTGGCTGGCGTCGTCCCCGGCCTGACCCACACCTTCCCCAGCGCCGCCCGGCTGGCCGGCGAGGATCTATCGACCCTGCCGATGCCTCGCGCGCGGTCCGGCGCCCTCGCTGCGCTGGCCCGCGCCGCCGTCGAGGATCCGGCCCTGTTCGACCCCACCGGCGACCTGCCGACGGCCATCGCCCGGCTCAAGGCCCTGCCGGGGATCGGCGAGTGGACGGCGCAATATATCGCCATGCGCCAGTTCCGCGAGCCGGACGCCTTTCCCGCCGGCGATATCGGCCTGATGCGCGCCATCACCGGCCCCGACGGGGTCCGGCCCACCGCCGCCGCCCTGCACTCGCGCGCCGAAGCCTGGCGTCCGTGGCGCGCCTACGCCGCCCTTCACCTCTGGACCGGGGAGTCAGACCATGACCGCCAAGCCGCCTGAACATCTCCCCAAACGCCTTGTGGTCGACCGCTTCGACACCCCCATCGGCGTCGCCCTGCTCGCGACCGACGAGGATGGCGTGTTGCGCGCCTTCGACTGGAGCGACTATGAGCCGCGCCTGCGCGCCCTGATGGGCCGCTACAATCCGGGTGTGAGCATCGACACAGGCGGGGCCCCGGCCGGAGTCCGCGCCGAATTGACCGCCTATTTCGACGGCGACCTGGTCGCCATCCAGCGGATCCCCTGGCGCACCTGCGGCACGGAGTTCCAGCTCAGCTGCTGGCGCGCCCTGTGCGACATCCCGGTGGGGACGACAGCCAGCTATGGCCAGCAGGCCGCCCGCATCGGCCGGCCCAAGGCTGTGCGGGCGGTGGGCCTGGCCAACGGCGCCAACCCCGTCGGCCTGGTCGTGCCCTGTCACCGGGTGATCGGCGCCAACGGGACCCTCACCGGCTACGGCGGCGGCCTGCACCGCAAACGCTGGCTGCTGCGTCATGAGGGCGCGGCGTTCCGGGACGACGGCGGCGGGGAGACGCTCGATCTGGGGCTATGATGACCCGCATCGCCTGACGCTCGGTGATGACCTCCCAGGGAATTGCCGGCGGTCTCGCAGCGGCCCATCGTCTCCCGGGCTTTGACAAGGGGTTGCCATGACGATGTTCCGGATCCTGTTGGCGGCGATCGCCGTCGCGATTTTCGCCTATACGGGCCTGGTGGTCGCCGACCACGGCCTGGGGCTCTTCCCGATCTTCTTCGGCGACATGGCCCGGATGACCTGGCCCGGGCAGTTCAACCTCGATTTCATGTGCATGCTGGCCTTGTCGGGGTGCTGGGTGGCCTGGCGGCACCATTTCTCCCCTGCGGGACTGGCGCTCGGCCTGGTGGCGTTCGTCGGCGGCGCGTCCTTTCTCAGCGTCTATCTGCTGATCGTCGGCTGGCGCGCCCAGGGCGGGATGGCGGAAATCCTGCTCGGCAAGACCCGCGCCGCGGGGCGGGGGTAATCGGGTGGTGTCTCAGTTTGAATTTCTATCTCGGCTGTAGCAGGCACCTTCCAACGCCCAGGACTCATCGACGATACAGCCCTTGGAGTGCTCGTCTGGCCTAAAGCCGCGGGCCTGCATGCAGGTCGTGACATAGTTGCGTACGCTCCGGTCCCGAGTTTCGATCAAGCCACTGGTTGGATCGACGGTGTTGGGCGTCCCGACAGGATAGATGCGCTCAGCGTCGAGCTGGCAGGCCGCTACGGTTTGATCCTTCGTCGGGCCAAGGCTGCATCCCGCCAACATAAGCGCCGCAAAGACTGCCGCTAATCTCATGTATCGCCCCGCGCCGCCCGCTTCCTGTAAGGCCCGCGCTTGCCCGGCTGCGGCCGGCTGGCCTCGATACGCTCCGCGATATCCTCCATCGACCAGAGCGTGTCCACAACGCCGGCTGCCATCGCAGGCGAGAGCTTGTTCAGCGACTTGTGCTGGCGGACGAAATTGTAGAACATGAAATAGAGCGCCAGCGCGTGAACGTGGTTCTCAAACTTCTTCGAGAAGGCGTTCGTCAGCCGGGTGAAGCGGCGGTTCTGCATCCGGATCGAAAGGTTCGACCGCTCAACGTAGGACGTGGAGGCGTGGGCCAGGTCGGGCTTACCCTCAACGATGTCCTTCCGAACACCAGTGCAAACGGCGGGGCTGTAGCGGCCACGCGCGGCGCTCGGGT
>CAIQDO010000107.1 GCA_903870555.1 uncultured Caulobacteraceae bacterium | reverse complement strand
GTCGCGCAGGATCTCCGGTCCCTCGTTCTTGATGTCGCGACCCTCGTTGCGGGCCAGGACCATGGCTTCGAGGGCCACGCGATTGGCGATGGCGCCGGCCTGGATGCCCATCGGGTGGCCGATGGTGCCGCCGCCGAACTGCAGCACCACGTCGTCGCCGAACAGGTCGAGCAGCTGGTGCATCTGGCCGGCGTGGATGCCGCCGGACGCCACCGGCATGACCTTCTTGATGCTCGCCCAGTCCTGATCGAAGTAGATGCCGCGTTCCAGATCGACGTGGTTATAGGTCTCACGGCAGACGTTGTAGTAGCCCTGCACGGTGGGCGGATCGCCCTCCAGCTTGCCCACCGCGGTGCCCGCGTGGATGTGGTCGACGCCCGCCAGGCGCATCCATTTTGCGATCACCCGGAACGAGATGCCGTGGTTCTTCTGGCGGGTGTAGGTGCCGTGGCCCGCGCGGTGAAGGTGCAGGATCATGTCGTTCTGGCGGCACCATTCGGATATCGACTGGAGGGCCGTGTAGCCGATGATCAGGTCGATCATTACCACCACCGACCCCAGTTCCTTGGCGAACTGGGCGCGACGGTACATCTCCTCCATCGTGCCGGCGGTGATGTTGAGGTAGTGGCCCTTGATCTCGCCGGTTTCGGCCTGGGCCTTGTTGACCGCTTCCATCACGTAGAGGAACCGGTCGCGCCAATGCATGAACGGCTGAGAATTGATGTTCTCGTCGTCCTTCATGAAGTCGAGGCCGCCCTTGAGGCCCTCATAGACCACCCGGCCGTAGTTCTTGCCGGAAAGGCCGAGCTTGGGCTTGGTGGTGGCGCCGAGCAGCGGCCGGCCAAACTTGTCGAGGCGCTCGCGCTCGACGACGATGCCGGTGGGCGGACCCTTGTAGGTCTTCACATAGGCGACCGGGAACCGCATGTCCTCGAGCCGGGCCGCCTTAAGCGGCTTGAAGGAGAAGACGTTGCCGATGATCGACGCGGTCAGGTTGGCGATAGAGCCTTCCTCGAACAGGTCGAGGTCATAGGCCACATAGCAGAAGTACTGGCCCGGGTTGCCCGGCACGGGATCGACCCGGTAGGCCTTGGCCCGGTACTTGTCGCAGGCGGTCAGGCGGTCCGTCCAAACCACCGTCCAGGTGGCGGTCGAGCTTTCGCCAGCCACGGCCGCAGCCGCCTCGATCGGGTCTACCCCGTCCTGCGGGGTGATGCGGAACAGGCCGATCAGATCAGTGTCTTTCGGCACATAGTCACCGTCCCAGTAGCCCATCTGGGCGTATTTCAGCACGCCCGCGGCATAGCGGGCCTTACCTTCCACGATTTTCGGCGGCGCATTCATGATTGGGTTTCCCGGGTTCTTGGGGGCGTTGCGGATTATTCGGCGGCAAGAGCGACGTCGATCCGCGGATCGAGGGCGCCGGACCGGTAGAGTCTGGCCATTTCCGATAGGGGGATGACCTTGATCGAGGAGGCGTGGCCGGCGGTTCCGAACTCCTCGAAGCGGGTGCGGCACAGGGCGCTCATGGCGTCCATGGCGGGCTTGAGGAACTTGCGCGGATCGAACTCACGGCGGTCCTCGTTGGCGACCTTGCGGAACATCGCGGTCATGGCCAGGCGGCAGTCGGTGTCGATGTTGATCTTGCGCACGCCGTTGCGGATGCCGCGCTGGATCTCGGAGATCGGCACGCCCCAGGTCTGCGGCATGGCGCCGCCGTGGGCGTTGAACAGATCCTGCAGCTCTTGCGGCACCGAGCTTGAGCCGTGCATCACCAGGTGGGTGTGCGGCAGGCGGCGGTGGATCTCCTCGATCACCCCCATGGCCAGGATGTCGCCGTCGGGCTGGCGCGAGAACTTGTAGGCGCCGTGGCTGGTGCCCATGGCGATGGCCAGGGCGTCGACCCGGGTGCGGGTGACGAAATCGACCGCCTGATCGGGGTCGGTCAACAGCTGGTCGTGGCTGACCTGGCCCTCCAGGCCGTGGCCGTCCTCCTGCTCGCCGCCGCCGGTCTCAAGCGAGCCGAGCACGCCCAGTTCGCCTTCCACCGAAGCGCCGACCCAGTGGGCCATGTCGGTTACCCTGCGGGTGATATCGACGTTGTAGGCGTAGTCGGCCGCTGTCTTGCCGTCGGCCTTCAGCGAGCCGTCCATCATCACGCTGGTGAAGCCGTGCTGGATCGCCGTGGCGCAGGTAGCCTCCACGTCGCCGTGGTCCTGATGGATGCAAAGCGGAATGGACGGGTACATCGCCTCGAAGGCCTCGATCATCTTGGCCAGCATGATGTCGCCGGCGTAGGCGCGGGCGCCGCGGGAGGCCTGCAGGATCACCGGCGCGTCGACGGCCTTGGCCGCCTCCATGATCGCCAGACCCTGCTCCATGTTGTTGATGTTGAAGGCAGGCACGCCGTAGCCGTGCTCGGCGGCGTGATCGAGAAGCTGTCGAAGGGTGATGCGGGCCATGATCTGTTTCCGTCCTTGACTGTCGATGCTGGAGGCTAGGCGCCGACCGCTTGGCGGACCGCCGCGACGATGGCCTCCGCGGTGATGCCAAAGTGGCGATAGAGGTCGCCGGCCGGCGCGGACTCGCCAAATCCGGTCATGCCGATGAAGGCTCCATCGGAGCCGATCCAACGGTCCCAGCCGAACCTTAACGCCGCCTCCACGCCGATCCGCGGGGCGACGCCAAGCACGTCGGCGCGGTAGGCTGCATCCTGGCTCTCAAACAGTGACCAGCAGGGCATGGAGACCACTGCGACAGCGATACCTTCGGCCGCCAAGGCCTCCGCGGCGGCGACCGCGATGTGAACCTCCGATCCGGTCGCCAGCAGGGTCGCCTGGCGCGCGCCGACCGCCTCGCGCAGCACATAGGCGCCCCTGGCGCTGCTGTTCGTTTCGCTGACGGCCGTTCGAAGTGTCGGCAGGTTCTGGCGCGACAGGATCATCGCCGAGGGCGCGTTCCGCGCCGCCAGGGCGGCGGCGTAGCACTCCGCGGTCTCCACCGCGTCGGCCGGGCGGAACACCAGCAGGTTCGGCATGCAGCGCAGCGAGGCCAGATGTTCCACCGGC
>CAIQDO010000106.1 GCA_903870555.1 uncultured Caulobacteraceae bacterium | reverse complement strand
TCTTGCCAATCTGACCATCCGGGTAATGGGCGGCGAACATCTGACCCTGATGTCGCCGCCCATTCTCGACCGTCTGGCCAGAGCCTTCGTCGTCGACGCCGCACCGGCGGCGGTCAGCTGTTCAGGAAGTCGATGATCGCGGCGTTGGCCGCCCGATCCTGGATCATGAACATGTGGCCGCCCTCGAAAAACCGGAGCTCGGCCCCTGGGATGCGCCCGGCCATGGCCTGCTGGGTGGCCGGCAGGGCCACCCCGTCATGGGCGCCCGCGGCGATCATCACCGGGCAGGCGATCTGCGGCAGGCGTTCCCAGGTGTCGTGATGCGCACGGGCTTCCAGCTGCCGACGGGCGCCCATGGCATGGCCGGGCTCGTCGGCGAAGGGGTCGAGGGCGCCGAAGGCCACCCACTGCTCGTACTCCGCGGGATTGGCCGCCGCCCAGGCGGCGTCGCGCCGGGTGTCGGAGACGGGGATCAGCAGGCGGGAGCGCGCCACCCTGTCCATGTCGCCGATCTGGTGGAACGGATAGGACGCCCCGCCGGCCCCGCCCGGCGAGGTGCAGGCCAGCACCAGCCGCCGCACCCGCCCCGGATGGCGCAACACCAGCTCCTGCGCCACCATGCCGCCGAAGGAGACCCCGAGCACCAGGGCGTCGTGCCAGCCGAGCGCATCCATCAGGGCGGCCGCGTCGTCGCCATACTGGGCCATGGAATAGGGCGCATCCGGCTTGGAGGTCTGGCCGAGGCCGCGCTGGTCATAGGCCAGGACATCGAAGGCCTTCGGATACGGCCCCTCGAACACCCCGGGCTTGTTGCGCAGGTCCGCGCCTGTGCCGGAAATGAACAGCAGCCGAGGCCCGAGGCCCTGGCGCTCCCAGTGGATGTCGATGTCGCCGACGGTTTGTCTCGGCATGTCTTCCTCGCCTCCCTTGCCCGACAGGGCGCATCGAGGGTTAAACGTCACTTCAGGAAACGACAATCGCCTGAAAGGACAACCAGACCGTGACCGACCAGCCCGAGGACATCTTCAGAGAACAGGACGACATCGACGTCGACACCCTGGCCAATCTCGGACCCCTGACCGCCCTGGCCGGCGTGTGGGAGGGCGCCAAGGGCCTGGACGTCAACCCGGACGCCGCCGCCCCCCGCCGACAGGCCTTCGTCGAGCGCATCGAATTGCAGCCGATCGATCCTCAGTCCAACGGGCCGCAGCTGCTCTACGGCCTGCGCTACCACACCCGGGTGACCAAACCCGGCGAGACCGAGACCTATCACGACCAGGTCGGCTACTGGCTATGGGAGCCGGCGACCGGCTTGCTGATGCACTCTCTGACCATTCCCCGCGGCCAGGCGGTCCTGGCGACCGGCCACGCCGGCGCCGATGCGACCAGTTTCACGGTGACGGCCACGCGGGGTTCGACGACCAACGGCATCGTCTCGGCGCCATTCATCGACCACGCCTTCCGCACCGACGCCTTCACCATGACGGTGACAGCCAACCCGGATGGCACATGGTCCTACTTCGAGGACACGGTGCTGACCGTGCTCGGGCGGCCCGAGTCCTTCCATCACACCGACCGCAACACCTTGACGCGGGTGGCGCCGCCGACGCCAAATCCGTTGGCGAGAGCGGGCTAGAACCGAGCCCCGCCGGGAGACGCCGATGAACCGCTACTGGACCCTGGCCGCCAAGCCGACCGGCGGCCTGCCGACGCCCGAGACCTTCGTCATGCGCGACGGCCCCGTCCCCGCGCCCGGACCGGGCCAGGCGCTGAGCCGGACGATCTACGTCTCCCTCGATCCCTACCAGTGGGGCTATAAGACCCGCGGCGTCGACGCCCCCGGCGCCGTCTGCCACGCCCGTACCGTCTCCCAGGTGATCGAGAGCCGGATGGAAGGCTTTTCCGCCGGCGACCTCGTGTTCAACGTCAACGGATGGGCGGAACATGCCCTGATGGGCGCCGGCGTTCCCCGCCCGACCTACATGGTCCCCCGCAAGCTCGACCCATCGATCGGCCGGATCTCCCAGGCGGTCGGGGTGCTGGGCATGCTGGGCCTGACCGCCTACGCCGGCATGGTTCTGATGGCCGATCCCAAGCCTGGCGAGACGGCGGTGGTGTCGGCGGCGTCAGGGGGCGTCGGCCAGATCGCCGGCCAGTTGGCCCGCCTGCGCGGCGCGCGGGTGGTGGGGATCGCCGGTCGCGAAGAGAAATGCCGCTATGTCGTGGATGAGCTCGGCTTCGACGCCTGTGTCTCCCACCTCAGCCCGACCTTCGCCGACGACCTGAAGGCGGCCTGCCCGGCCGGGATCGACGTCTATTTCGAGAACGTCGGCGGGGCGGTGTTCGACGCGGTGGCGCCGCTGTTCAATCCCGCCGCGCGAATGACCATCTGCGGCCTGATCGCCCACTACGGCGCCCCGGCCGGGACCGACGCCCGCGCCGAGCTGATGGCCCGCCACGGCGCCCTGCTGGCGCAGCGCGGCGTCACCGTGAAGGACCTGTTCGTCGGCGACTTCGTGGCCGATCACCACGACGCCTTTCTGCGCGACATGGGCCCCTGGGTGGCCTCCGGGGCGGTGAAATACCGCGAGGACATCCGCCAGGGCTTCGAGACCATCCCGGCGGCCTTCGGCGAGATGATGCGCGGCGACAACTTCGGCAAGATGCTCGTCCAGGTCGGCCCCGACCCGACTTTATGACGCGGGTGGGAGTGGTGCGGCCTTGAAACGCCAGGCCGCCAAGACGCCAGGAGGCTCTTGTCAGTCCTGGGACATTTCGGCGGTGGCGAGGCGCTCTTGCGCGCGAAGCGCGCGATCGAAAGTCGAGGGCCCCTCCAGACCCGGAGGGCCATGAGAGGCCTCTTGGCGTTCTTGGCGTATTGGCGTTTCAAGGCCTCCACAACGGCCTCTCAACGGCCTAGAGCATCGTGCCGAAAAGTGGGAACCGGTTTTCCGCAAAAACGATGCGAAATCAAAAATCCAGAGCGGCGAGCGTGATTCAAGAATCACGCACGACGCTCTAGACCGCCGCGAGTTTGGTCTTGAACACCTCGCGGGCGCCCTTGAACACCTCGAAGGGGAACTTGATCGGCACGCCGGCGAGGGCCGCGACCAGCATGTCGATGTGGGCGGCCCAGCCGGCGGCGGAGCGGCCTATGTCTTCGCTATCCGGCGTCGTCAGGGTCAGGACCAGGCCGCAGGCGGCGCCCACCGGCGCGAGTTCAAAGCGGATCGGCCGCTCGGGCTCGCCCGGACCGCTCCAGGAATATTCCAGCAGGGTCCCGCGATCGTAGGCGCTGACGGTGCTGTCGATGACGATGCCGCTGTCAACGAAGTTCAGCTTCACCGCCCCGCCAGGCCGGGTCTCGATCACGCCCGGCGCCAGCCAGTCGCCGATCTTGTCCTCGTCGACCAGCGCCGCCCAGACTTCCTCGACGTGGTTGTCCAGCGTCAGACCGAAACGCGCCGTGACGCGGCCGTCCGCGCGTGTGAAGGTCGCCGTCTGATAGGTCGCCTCAGGCAGGTCCAGGTCGTCGCTCATGTCGCACCCTCCGATTTGGCCGAACAGTAGGTCGTCGCCACGCCGGCCGCCATTGACGTGGGTCAAATCGACGGAGGGACGCCCGATGATGAAACACCTCGCGCTGCTGATCGTTACCCTGATCACCCTGACAGGAGGCCCCGCCATGGCCGTCGAAGAACCGCCGTTCACCATCGTCTTCCAGTCCGGCGGCATCGAGGTTCGCGATTATCCCGGTGTGATCGCGGCCGAGGTGACGGTCGGCGGCGACCGGGGCGCGGCGGTCAACGCCGGTTTTCGCCTGCTGGCCGGCTACATTTTCGGCGGCAACACCCGCAAACAGTCGATCGCCATGACCGCCCCGGTGGTGCAGGCCCGTGGCGGCGGCGAGACCATCGCCATGACCGCCCCGGTCACCCAGAGCGGCGGCCCGGCCGCCTGGGTGGTGCAGTTCATCATGCCGAAGGGCTACACCCTCGCCACCCTGCCGACGCCCAATGACGCCCGCGTGAAGCTTCAACCTCTGCCGCCGACCCGCATCGCCGTGGCGCGCTTCTCCGGACTGACTGGCGACGCCGACATCCAGCGCGAGACCGCCGCCCTGGAAACCTTCATCGCCCAGCGCCATCTGCACGCGGCGGGCAAACCCTCCCTCGCCCGCTACGATCCGCCCTGGACGCTGTGGTTCATGCGCCGAAACGAGATCTGGATCCCGCTGGCGCCGTGAGCCGGCCGCTCAGCCGTCGAAACGGAACGCCTCGCCGTCGGTGACCACATGCCCCGCGGTGCGCCCGGCGTAGTGGGTGCCGATGACCAGGATCGGCTTGTCCGCCCACTCGGCGAACATCTTGCGGCGCATCACGGCCGAGGCCTTGCGGTCGGAGTCGAAGCCGGGGGACCAGTCAGGGTGGCCCATCTGGCAGGGGTGGTGGGACATGTCGCCGGTGATCACCGCCGTGTCGCCCTGCGATTCGATCATCACGCTGACGTGGCCTGGCGTGTGGCCTGGGGTCGGTTCGAGGCGGATTTCGGCCGAGACGCGGTGATCCATCTCCACCAGTTCGGCCAGACCGGCGTCGAGGATAGGCTGGACCGAATCGGCCAGGATCTCCGTTTGTTCGCCGTCGTCCTCGCCGCGCCAGTGCTCCAGCTCCTTGCGGCCGATCAGGTAGCGGGCGTTGGGGAAGGTCGGGACCCATTTGCCGTCCTGAAGCATGGTGTTCCAGCCGACGTGGTCGACATGCAGGTGGGTGCAGACCACCGCATTGACGCTTTCCCGGGTCCAGCCGATCTCGGCCATCTTCTCAAGAAAATTCGTCGACAGGGCGCGCTTGCCCAGCAGGCCGCGAACCTTGTCATTGCCGATGCAGGTGTCGACCACCAGCCGCAGGCCGGGCGCCTCGACCAGCAGGGCGTGGATCGACAGCCGCATCCGGTCCTCCTCGTCGACGAAGTCCGGATAGAGCCAGGGCATGGTGCGCAGGGCCTCGGGCGTGGCCTCGGCCAGGAACGGCCGCTCGGCGCTGTAGGCGACCGGCATTTCCATCTCCACGACGCGGGTGATCGTCACCGCGCCCACGGTCCAGCTCAACATGGTTCGCTCCCTCCGGGTTTCGTTGAAGCCAGCTTAGCCGCCCGTGGCTGCCGCCGCATAGGGGGCTCAGGGTTTGTAGCTGACCGCCATTCCGGCCCGGACGTCCTGCTGCACGCCATATTGCGGGAAGGGATAGCGGAAGCCGTTCTTGGCCAGGGCCTTCATGCCGGCGATGGCCATGACCAGGTATTCGGGTGGCGTGGCCATCAGCATCTCGTCGTCCAGCACCCCGCCGTAGCGGCGTTCGGCGAAACAGGGGATCGATAGGCTGGGCTGACGTTTCGTCAGGGCCCGGCCCCAGGAATCGGCGCAGGCGCTCTCGCCGACGACGCTGAAATCGAAACGCTGGTAGCCGGACCACTGCAGGCCGTTGATGAAATAGATCATCGCGCCCGGCGTGGCGTAGAACAGGGCGATGTCGGGCGTGCCTATCCGCCCTGCGGCCAGGGGACCGACCGCGAGCGCCTCGTATTGGCCGTCGGGCACACAGTTCATCGCCGCCTGATGGGCAGCGGCGTCGGGCTGGGTCTTGAACCACACGCCGGTCATGTGCTGGCCGGAATACCACGCCTCGGTCTTGGCCCCGCCGAGTCCCACCACCGCCCGGCACTGGGCGCCGACTAGGTCGTCGGCGGTGATCCCCACCGTCCAGCCCAGCCGCGAGGCCTGACCGACCACCTGGTCCAGGGTGTGGATGGCGCCGGGGCGGCGAATCCGCGGGATGGCTTCCATCTCCTCGCGTTGGGCGTAGAGCTTCATGGCGAAGGGGATCGACCGCAGCTTGAGCAGGGATTCCAGCTCGTCGGCGACAGAGGCCCAGTCGTGGGTCGGATGGGCGGCGGTGTCGGTCATGGCGCATGTCTCCCTGTCGTCGCCGCTGCGGGCGAACCGATCGGAACGGACAGCGCCGGGGCCTCGTCGTCAAGCCATGACGGCAAGGCGCGGCATGGGCTAGGATCACGGGAATCCAACCGGAGCCTCTCATGCGCCTGCTTCCCGCCCTGCTCGCCTTCAGCCTGTTGTCGGGCGCCAGCGCCG
>CAIQDO010000105.1 GCA_903870555.1 uncultured Caulobacteraceae bacterium | reverse complement strand
GGGCCTATCGCAGGGGCGATCGCACCTACACGAAGTACCTGGACAGCTTCGACATCTTCTCCGACTACATCCTGGTCCCCGGCGACGGCGACGCCGGTCACGACGCCAGCGGCGGAACTGGCGAATATCTCGCCACCGTTGTTGTAGCCGACCAGACCGCCGACTCGGACGCTGCCCCCAGCGGGGGCGGCGGAGGTCCCGGCGCCGCTGACATCGCCCGTGGCGTAGTCGTTGACCACCAAACCGGTGTTCTGTCCGACCAGGGCGCCGACGTTGCCGGCAATGATCGATGAGGTGGCGAGCGTCAGACCGACCGATCCGCCGACCAGACCCGTATCACGGATAACGCCGCCGGCGCCGACGAGGCCGAACAGGCCTGTGACGCGATGAGTGGAATCCTGGATCGTCAGGCCGGTTATCGTATGGCCGAGACCCTCGAACACCCCTGAGAAGGCGTTGCCGCCAGCCCCGGCGAGGGCGCTGGCGAACTGCGGCGTGGCCGCCGTTCCGCCGCCGGTGAGATTCGTCGCCAGGGCATAGTATCCCGCGTCGCCGCCCGCTTGGACGTTGGCATGGATACCGGCGACGTCGGAGGTCCCAGAATCAGGCCCTGTCGAGGTCGAGCCCGCAAGGCTGTAGAGCAGGGTGTAGTTGGCGCCGTTGATCGACAGAGCGCCCCCGGCCGACGCGCTCGCGGCGCTGCCGTCGGCATTGGCGTAGGTTAGAGCGTCGTTGGCGCCGAAGCTCAGGTTCATCGGCGAGCCGGCGTCATAAGCCAAGGCCACACCTTCGGCCCCGTTGACCGTGATCGGCGCATTGATCGCCAAGGCGCCGCCCGACAGCAGGCCCAGGCTGCCGCCCGCCGTCACGGTGACTCCGGTGGCCACCGTCAGAGGCGCGCCAGCAGCAGTCTGAACGACCAGGGTGCTTCCCAGCGACAAGGGCTGGTCGACGGTAAAGCCGGCGCCGGTGGCGATCAGGCCCCGGCCGGCCCCGCCGGCGATGGCCGCCAGGGCGTCGAAGTCGGTTCCCGCGGCGGCGATCGCCGAGACCTTCGCCTCGGCCAGGGTCGGCGCCGCGGACAGGACGGTCGCAGAGGTCGGAACTGTGACGGCGGCGCCATAGAGGTTAACCCCGGCCTGGGCCACCGCGCCGACCGAGGCCGAAAGCGTCGCCGCACCGCCGCCCGCCCCGGTGAACGACAGCAGGCTCTCGCCCGCGGTCAAGGTCCCGGCCGCGGTGGCGACATAATAGTAGCCATTGGCTCCGGTGGTGACGGTCCCGGTGCGCACGCCGCCGGCCAGGAAGCCGACGCTCACGTCGCCGCTCGACCCGGAGGCCATCGGCGTCAGGCCCGCGTCGCTGTAGGCGAAGCCGGACACCGCCTGCAGCCCGTTCGGAGCGAAGCTGCTGAGATAGGGATAGAGACCGGAACCCGAGCCCCAGAAGGATGCGGACAGCCCCGACGGCAGGGCCGACTGCAACTGCGCCGTCGTCTCACCCGTCCCGGCGCCGCCGGTCTGGCCGACGGTCCCGACATCGAAAAAGCCGTTGACGACGGTGGAATCGTTGCGACCGACAAGACCGCCGATTTGGGCGGCGGCATTGTTGCTGCTCACCGCCCCGGTGGCCAGGGCTCCTGTGACGGAGCCGGAGGCGTTCCATCCCACCAGGCCGCCGATGTTGGAGTTTCCGCCTGTAACCGTCCCCGTGGCGTAGGCGTTCGCGATCGCGCCGTCGTTGCCGCCCACCAGCCCGCCGATGTTGTCGCTGTCGGCGCCGATGACCGAGCCCGTGGCATAGGCGTTGGATATGGTCGCGTTGTTGTAGCCGACCAGACCACCAATCGAGGATTCGGCGCCGCCTTTGACGACGGCGGTCGAAAAAGCGTCAACAACGGCCCCGCCGTCGTTCCAGCCAACCAATCCGCCCACGTGGGCGCCGCCCTGAGTGGCATTGGTCACCGCGCCGCCGACCAGACCAACGTCCCGTATCGCACCGCTGGACCTGCCGAACAGGCCGGTGTCCGTCGTGGCGGCGTCCTGGATCGTCAGGCCCGTGATCGTGTGGCCGAGGCCCTCGAACACGCCCGAGAACACGTTCCCGCCTGTACCGGCCAGGGCGCTGGAGAACTGCGGCTTGGCCGCGGTTCCGCCGCCGGTGAGATTGGTCGCCAGGGCATAGTAACCAGCGTCGCCTCCGGCGCCGGAATTGGCGTCGATGCCAGCGATATCGGCGCTTCCGGAGTCGGGGCCAGTCGAGGTCGGCCCCGCAAGGCTGTACAGGAGGCTGTAGGCGCGCCCGTTGACCGACAGGGACCCGCCCGCGCTGCTCGTCGCCGCCGAACCGTCGCCATTGGTGAAGGTGAGCGATCCGGCGGCGCCAAAGGTCAAGTTGGTTGGCGATGCTGAATTGTAGGCCAGCGTCACCGGAACGGCGCCAAGCGCGGTCACGGGGGCGTTGATTGCCAGGGTCCCCACGCTTTCGAGCATCACGTCCGCAGTCGCCGACACGGCGCCGCTGAGAACGATGTTGCCCGCGGCGTCGATCTGCGCGCCCGTGGCGGTGGCGATTCCGGACAGATCGATGAGGGACGAGGTGGCGTTGGCCAATTCGCCCTTGAGCACGCCGAGGTCGTCCGACAGCAGGTTAATGTCGGCGAGACTGGCGTTGTTGGTCGCCAGCACGCCGCTGGCGGTCACCGTGCCGTGGATAAACACCCCGCCGGGGGCCAGAAACCAGACGTTGCCGCCGGTCTTGCCGCCAAAGGTCGCGTTCACGGCGCCGCCGGAGTCAATAGTGATCGCCCCGGACATCACGCGGTTGAGAACCACGTCGGAGGCGCTTCCAGCGAAGGTGAAGTTCAGCGTTCCGCCGGAGCCGACGGTGAAGGTCGTCCAGTCGATCAGGGTGCGGGGCGCCGCCACGGCCACGGTCGCCGACGTCCCGGTCGAGGTGTAGGCGAGCGTGGTCGGCGCGGCCGCGCCCGCGGTGAGAATCTGTCCGGCAAGCGAACCGGCGCCGGTGGCCTTGGCCAGGTCCTGGGTCAATTGCGTGGGCAGAGTCGCCCCGACCGCCGGAACGGCGAACACCGCCGCCACCGCGCCGCAAATCGCCGAACCGCCGAGCAGCAGGGCCCGTAGGGTCGTCCTGGTCTCCGGGGCGGGGCTTGCAGACGACATGGGTCTATCCTCGGGGCGGGACATCAGGCGATCAGTGCGCAACAATGACTTGAAGCAGCCAACGTCCGGGCGGCTTTTGGGTCTGGGACGGGAAGGTCTTGTCGAGGGGCTTTGCATAGCCGAAGTCCACCCGCACGGCGTCGCCGCGCGCGTCATAGGGGACGCGCACCTCCACGCCGCCGCCCACCGATCGCAAGGTGACGTCCTGGGCGCCAACATCGAGATTGGTCACTCGGGCCAGATCGTCGAACAGGTAGGGCGTGATGCGCGCGGTCTTTGTCAGCTTCATCGGACCGAGTTCGAACTTCAACTCGCCGGCGGCGACCCTGTCGCCTGACGCCGCGTCGGGGTCGTAGCCCCGGCCGATGCTCAGATTGCCGATCGCCTGCTCCTCAAAGGCCAGCAGTGGCCGATCGGCCCATTGTCCCATGAAATGGAGACTGAAGGTCAGGGGCACGAACTTCGGGTCGTTCGGCGTGATCCGCAGGAAGGCATGGCCATCGCCGCGGACGACCCAGGCATCGGCCCGCCCTTGCGGGCGCGACAGCGACTGGGCCCCCGCCAGACTGGCGCCCAACACGTTCAGCCCCTTGCGGGCCTGGACCGACAGGTCGACCGACGTCGAGACGAGATTGTCGACAACTGGACGATCAACGGCCGAAGCGCTGATATCCGCCCTTGCCCAGGCCACCCGCAGGGTATCGTCGGCCAGCGCCTGTCCGCCGGGGAACGTGGTGGTCTGATTGACGAAATCCATGCCCGTGGCGAGCACCAGGCTGCGGCGCTGGAGCCGGATCAGCGGATAATCCACCTCGAACGTGCCCGAAAAAGACTCGCCTGTCAGATCCAGCGGTTTTAGGACATCGCCCGGGCGAGAATGGCCGAAGGCGAAACTGGCCGCGCCGAAGAGACCGCTGTCGCCGATCTTGACGGTCTCAAGGAGCTGAGCGACCTGCTGTCGGTTGTTGCCCAGCGTCGTGTAGGCGATCAGGGACGTGCGCTCGCCAAGTCCGGTCAAGCCGTTGAAGTCCACCCTGGCGATGCCGCTCCAAGGCCCGAGCGCCGCCGCGTTGACGTTGGAGACCTCGCCGAACTCATCGACCGCGACCCGTTTGACGGTGACGAGGAGATCCAGACCTTCCGGCGGCGCCCCGGGCGCCGCCGAGTGAACGATCTTGGCGGTGGCCTGGATGCCTGGGATGTCATTGACCAGCAGAAGCCAGCGCTGGGCGGTGTCGAGATTGAAGGTTTTCTGCTGCCGCAGATGGTTGAGATAGGCCTCGACCTTGGCCTGGCTGGGTCCGACATCGTCGCCATCGAACCGGACCGATACGATCTTGGCGGCGATGACACGGAACTTCACCACTCCGCCAGCGATGGTCTGGGGCGGTATGATCACCCGGGCGAGGATGCCTCTTTGAAAAATGCGCTGGGCGAGACGATCGCGGATGTCGCACAGCTCGTGCGGGGTGATCCTTCGCCCAAGCGAGTCGCCCCAGGCCGATTGCCGGTCGTGGTCGGTCAGGACACGGGACGGATCCTCGATGGCCCCGCTTTGAAAGACGAATCCGAGGCTCGCATCGTCGGAGAGCTGACATATTTCACGTGGCGGGCCGGAAAACACATCGGTCGGCCGCTGCCTGCGCAGCGGCGTCTGAGCGGCCGGGTTGACCTGTTCCCGAGATAAAGGCGTCGCCGCCGGGAGTGGCGATGGCGGCGCGGCCTGCGCCGTGGCGGCGCCCGCAGCCATAAGGGCGCCGACAGCACTGCAAGCCGCCAGACCTGTACGCCCCGAGCATATGAAACTCATAGTCCCCCCCGGAACGTCGGAAGTCGTCTATCCGAACGCCACAAAAAATGTTTTCGCCGCAGGCAGGGTCGGACCCTAGTTCAGAGCCCGGGCTTCCACCCGGCGGTTGCGTGGATCGAGGGGCTGACCGGGCAGAGCGAGCCCTTCAGCGCCATAGCCTTTCGCCTCCAGACGCGTCGCGGGCACGCCATGGGCGACAAGGAAGCTCCTGACCGCCTCGGCCCGGGCCTGAGAAAGCTGGCGGTTCTTCTCCGCCGAGCCCGAAGCGTCGGTGTGGCCGGCGATCTCAAACCGCTTGCGACCCAGTGTTTCGTCTCGCAAAGCGCTCGCGAAACTGGCCAGCCGCGCCTCGCTTTCGGATGTCAGGATGGCCGACCCCGACTTGAAACTGACCTTCAGGTCGCAGAACTGGCCGCAACGGAACGTTTGGGTGGTGGCGGGCGCCGCGGGCTTGACCTGAGCGACGGCGCGAGTCGTCGCCGTTGGAGCCGCTGCGGGCGCTGGGGCCGGCCCCTTTTTCATGGCCCCCGAGAACAGCGTGAACCCGCGATTCTTCGCATCGCCGTCCTCGACCATGGGACAGGCCCCCGTATCGTCACGGCTCTCGCCGTTGTCGCAGCCGGCCTGGGCCGCAGGCCCGGCCGCCGTTGCGGACAAGGTCCTCACTTCGGCAAGATAGCCCCCCCGGGAAATTTGGACGGCATGGGCGGACCCGGCGAGCGCAAGCAGGCCGACGAGAATTGCCGCTTCGGTAGACCGCATCGTGATTGCCTCCAGTTCGCATAAACCTAACACGACCCGCATGTTAGGCAAAGGTCCCGACCGGTCCTCGTTTGGTGAGCTTTCGCACGCGCGGGGAACGCCCACGGTATTCCGACAGCGCCGATTTCGCGCTGCTGTCGGTCTTCGATCGTCAATTCGCCAGCGCACCGCGCCGGGATCGCCTCGCCGACGAACCGCCGTGGACCCTGGCGGGACGCGAAACCGTGACGTCGTGACCGCCACGCCTGAAGACTTGTTGCCCGCGGCGCTCCCCGCCAACGTCCGCGCCAGCTCGACGTTGAGTGAGCGCGGTTGACCCAGGTCATTGCAGCCTGGGGACCGTCTGCCTAGCCGTCTGGGCTGGGATCCTGACAGGGACGACTATTCGATGGCCCGTCGCTGCGCCAAACGCGAGACGACACTGTTCGCCGCCAGCTTGCTCGCCGCGGCCTTGATGGCGTCGCCTCGCGCGACCGCCGGCCCGCCCTTCGCCACCGACGATCCCGTCCCCGTCGATACCGGACACTGGGAGATCTACGGCTTCTCCGACCGACTGGACGCCGATGACGACAAGAATGGCGTCCTGGCCGGCCTTGAGGTGAACTATGGCGCCGCGGCGAACCTGCAGCTGCACCTCATCGTTCCCCTGGCTTTCGATTATCCCGCCGGCGGCCCGTTCGAGGCGGGACCGGGCGATATTGAGCTGGGCGCCAAGTACCGCTTCCTGGACGCCAGCGCGGAGACCTGGCAGATTCAGGTTGCGACCTTCCCCCTGATCGAGGTTCCCACAGGCAAGAGCTCCGCCGGCCTGGGCGCGGGACAACTTCGCGCCTATCTGCCGTTGTGGCTGGAGAAGGACTTCGGCGCATGGACGACCTACGGCGGCGGCGGCTACTGGATCAATCCAGGCCCGGGCAACCGAGACTACTGGTTCGGCGGTTGGCTGCTCCAACGCCGGATCACCGACAAACTGGCCTTCGGCGGCGAGGTCTTCTACCAGACCCGTGACGAAGCGACCGGCCAGGACGGCGCGGGATTCAACCTTGGGGCAATCTACGACCTGAACGCGCACTATCATCTGCTGCTCTCGGCCGGGCGGGGACTGCAAAACGTCCATTCCAACCGCTTTTCCTACTACATCGGCCTGCAGCACACCTTCTAGAAACGCAAGCTTCTAAAAACGCCCACCTCCAACGACGATGGCCGCGAACAGCAAAAGGCCCGTCAAGGTGTTGGACTTGAACAGGACGAGGGCCGCCGCGGGGTCGCCGACTCTGAGCCGTCTGGCCTGCCAGGCCAGGTGGAGCGCCGGCGCCGCTGCGGCAAGGGTGAACGCCAGACCAAGGCCGCCGGTCCAGCCCGCCAGGAGCGCCAAGGCGAGGCTGATGGCATAGAACGCCGTGACGCCCCGCGGCGCGGCGGCGCCCAACCTGCGGGCCGAGGACTTCACCCCGATCAAGGCGTCGTCCTCCAGGTCCTGCAGCGCGTAAATGGTGTCGTAGCCGAGGGTCCAGAACACGCCGGACGCGTAGAGCAGCACGGGCGACCAGGGCAGCAGCGAGACCGGCGTCGACAGACTGGCGCCCGCCACGCCGGCGCCGGCCAGCAGGGCCAGGACCATGGCGAGAGGCGGACCGCCCGTCGCGGCGGCGTAACCCATCAGAGCGCCCCAGTTGAAGGTCAGGCCGAGCCAGGCCTGGGGCCACCAGGTGATCCGTTTCATGAACGGATAGGCCGCCACCAGGGCCAGGGAGGCGACGCCGAGCCAGAAGCACAGCAGGTTGAGGCTCAGCAGGATTCCCAGACTGGCCAGGGCGCAGGCGATCAGGAAGGTCCAGGCGCCCCGGACGCTGACCTGGCCGGAGGGGATTGGGCGCATCGCCGTGCGCGCCACCTTGGCGTCGAAATCACGGTCGACGATGTCATTGAAGGCGCAGCCCGCCGCCCGCATCAGGGCGGACCCGGCGGCGAACAGCGCCAGCAGCCGCGGATCGGGAAGACCGTGACGAACGGCCGCGGCTAGGGCCACCCCCTGCCAGCCTGGCAGCATCAATAGCCAGATTCCCGTCGGCCGGTCCAGGCGCGCCAGCTTCAGCCAGGGCCGCCAGGCGCGCGGGGCGTGGCGGTCGACCCAGTTCGTCGGCGCGGCGTCGGGAAGGTGCGAGGTCACGCCTTGTCAAAGCCCGGCCAAGACGCCCTGGCAAGGCCGCCCTGGCAAGGGCTGTGGTTTTTCGGACCAGCTTCACCTATGAGAAGCGTTCTCATGGAACAGTACGACGACGACGAGGCCACCCGCAAAAGGGTGCTGTCGAACCGCCAGGTTCTGGGCTTCATCGCCGGATTCTGGCGGCGGCGACGGTTGATGCTCGCCGCCACCGTCGTGCTCTACCTGATCGCGATCGGCTTCGAACTGATGGCGCCTCGGGCCGCCGAGGGGCTCATCGACGCGGCGCTGCGGGGCCCCGCCCACGCCGACGGCGCCTGGCGGGCCTGGAGCCTGTTCGTCGGCGTCTACCTGGCCTTCTACGTTATCCGCAACGTGGCGATCCGGGTGTGGAACCCGCTGTCGGCCCACACCATGCAGGAGATGACCGACGAGGGCTTCGCGCGCGTCCAGGCCTTTTCGGCCGATTGGCACGGAAGCACCTTCGCCGGGGCCACGGTGCGGCGGCTTTCGCGGGCCATGTGGGGCTATGATGTTGTCGCCGACTCCCTGATCATCTGGATCGGGCCGGCCCTGATCGTGCTCGCGGGTCTCTCGACGCAGATGATGCTGCGCTGGCCGACGGTCGGGATATTTTCCCTGGGTATGGTGGCGTTCTACGTCGCTTCCAACATCCTCTTCTCGACCTACTACGTACGTCAGGCGAACCGCCGCTCCGTGGCCTTGGATTCCCGGATCGGCGGCGCTCTGGCCGACGCCCTTTCGTCCAACCCGACGGTCAAGAGCTTCGGGGCCGAACGCCGGGAAGAGAGCCGCATTGGCCGGGTCACCACCGACTGGCGGGACGCCACCATCCGCACCTGGAATCGCTACGCCGACTCCTGGCTGTTCCACAACCTGATGCTGGTGGCGCTGCAGGCGGGGCTCACCGGCCTGCTTCTACAACGGTGGACGCGGGGCCAAGCCTCCGCCGGCGACGTGGCCTTCGTGATCACGTCGTTCCTGGTGATGAGCGGCTATCTGAGAAACATCGGCGAGAACATCCGCATGCTCCAGCGCGGCCTGGCCGACGTGGAGGACGTGGCGCGTTTCGCCCTCACCTCGCCCCAGGTCGCCGACGCGCTGGACGCCCCGCCGTTCGCCGGCGGCGCCGGGGAAATCGTCTTCGAGGCCGTGACCTTCCGCTACGCCGCCGCCGGGACCCCGATCTACCGCGTGTTCTCGCTGCGGATCGCGCCGGGCGAGCGGGTCGCCCTGGTGGGGGCCACCGGCTCTGGCAAGTCGACCTTCGTCAAGCTGATCCAACGTCTCTATGACCTGGAAGGCGGCCGGATTCTGATCGACGGGCAGGACATCGCCCTGGTCGATCAGCGGAGCCTCAGGCGGGCGATCGCCGTGGTGCCGCAGGATCCCGCGCTGTTCCACCGCACCATCGCCGAGAACATCGCCTACGCCCGCCCCGACTCCACCGCTGACGACATCTCACGGGCCGCACGCCGCGCCCGGGCCGAAGACTTCATCGAGGCCCTGCCGCTCGGCTACGCCACCCTGGTCGGCGAACGCGGGGTGAAGCTGTCGGGCGGCGAACGGCAAAGGGTGGCGATCGCGCGGGCCTTCCTCGCCGACGCCCCGATCCTGGTTCTGGACGAGGCGACCTCGTCGCTCGACGTGGAGACGGAGGCCAAGGTCCAGGCGGCGACGGAGGCCCTGATGACCGGACGCACCACCATCGTCATCGCCCACCGCCTGTCGACAATCCGGCACGCCGATCGAATCCTGGTGTTCGAGGGCGGCCGGGTGATCGAGGAAGGCCGCCACGCGGACCTGATCGCCAGAGGCGGCGCCTATGCGCGCCTCCACGCCGTCGCCAGCGAGGGCGGGGCCGAGGCGGCTCTGTGACTTTTGCGACACGGTCACGGACCGAGTGCGCGGGAATCGCTTCGCGCCCTTGCTCAATGTGTCGGGTTGGAAAAAGGTGGCCCGGCGAAATCAGCACTCCGCCGGGCCAAGTTGCGCCGCGAGAACGGGGGGGATTGCCCGCGGACAACACATGATGTGTTGTCCGCGGGTCTTCGCGTCAATATCCAGAATGATTATTTTTCGGTCACAATCGCTGTTTGGTGGTGAATCAGGCGAGATCGGCGCCGTCTCGGCGCGTGAATCGTTCGCCTTTCGCGCGTGAGGATCAGGATGCCAGGACATATCGCCGAAATCGCCGGCGCCATGCGCTGCCTCGATGACTTCATGGCCGCGTTCAACGCCCGCGATGTCGCGGCGTTCGAAGCCACCTTCAACTTTCCCAGCATCCGCCTGGCCTCCAACACCCTGAGAGTGATCGAGAAGGGCGACCACAAACCGGAGATGTTCGATACGGGTCCTCTTGCCGAGTGGAGTCACTCGGCCTGGGAGCGGCGGGACGTGATCCACAGCGGGCCGGACAAGGTCCACTTCGACACCCGTTTCACCCGCTATCGGCCTGACGGCAGCGTGATTGGTGGTTTCGATTCGATCTATGTGGTGACGCTGGAAGGCGGTCACTGGGGCGTCAAGGCGCGCAGCAGCTACGCGCCCTGAGTCCTGGCGGCGGCCTGTCAGCGTCGGCTGAGTTGTCGGATCAGGTTCTCGTTGAACCGCTGGAACGGCGCATTGACGAAGCCGTCCTTGCCCAGGCCCCACACCCATCGGATCGAGCCGGCGTTGAACACCTGGGCGCCCGCTGGAGACCGGAACAGAGTCGCCTCGGCCACCCCAGGCTGACCGTCGGCGCCCACGGCCTCGCCGCGGAACAGCACGCTGATTCGCGCCGGATCGATCGCCGGCTCCAACGAGCGTTTGTCGTCCCACAGACGCCGGCCGTCTCCAGCGGGATCGCGGTTGTCCCACTCATAGCCGATCACATCGGCGGCCTCGTCACCGACCTTCCAGCCCGTTCCCTCGAACAGTGGCAGGTCGACGCGGGCGACACGGAAGGTGGGCCGCTGTGGGCTGGCGGCCTCGAACCAGTTCTGGAAGGCGCCGCCCATCAACATCGTCTCCGGCCGACGGGCGTCGGCGCGGAACGTATTGGTCGCGAGCCTGCGGGGATCACCCTGCCCGGCGCGGCGGAGAACCGGATCCTCGCCGGTCTTGAAGCAGACAATTTGCCGGCCGAGATCGGGCGCCCCGGGCGCGCGGTTGAGATCGCCGTAGCGGACCTGGCAATAGGCGGCGTCGGCGCCAAGAAAGGCGACGTTCCGACCGAGCTTGAAGATGCGGCGGTGGAAGGCGTCATATTCCTCTCCGCTCCAGTATTCGTCGTGGGAGCCGGTCACCACCAGCGGGTAGCGGTCGATCAGAGCGGGATCGGCGTGGACGTCGAAATTGGCGGCATAGTCGACGCCGCCGAGGCTCTGGGCCAGACCCTCCAGCCAGGAGACCAGGAAAACGTCGTATTCGAAAAATGTCGCCGGCGTCGGTCGGTCATAGCTGACCAGCAGACCTCGGCGCTCGTCATCGTCGTTGGGATAGAGGCTGTGACCGCCCCAACTGTTGTAGGCCTGATAGGTGTTGGTCCCCAACCGGACGAGCACGGCGCCGGAACGCTTTGGATTGAGGACGATCCAGAACGCCGCCTTGACATCGCGGGTGCCGGTCGTCTGCTCGACGACGTCGGCATAATAGCAACCGGGCGGCCAGGTGGCGGTGTCGATATCAGCGAAGGTCGGCGGCCAGCCGGGGCCGATCGAGGCCCCCGAGGCGGTGGCGCCGCGATAGGCGACGGTGACGAATCCGCTGATCCAGACCTTGACCGGGCCGCCGGCGGAAATCCGGAATACCTCAAGCCGGGCGATGCGGGATGGCTGTCCGGGGCCGGCCGCCGCCATGATGTTCAGGCGCTCGCCCGGTTTCACGCTCTGGCGATCGGCATAGGCCCAGATCCGCTGGCCCTTGAAGAATTCCGGCCAGATCGACGCCAATGGCGCGGGTTCCGGCGCGTCGGCGTTCTCGCTGGCGGCCAGAGCCGCGCCTGGCGCGGCCGCCAGACCGGCGCCAAGGCCAGCCAGACGCAGCAGGAATCGGCGTGG
Source organism: uncultured Caulobacteraceae bacterium (assembly GCA_903870555.1). Lineage (GTDB taxonomy): Bacteria > Pseudomonadota > Alphaproteobacteria > Caulobacterales > Caulobacteraceae > Acaudatibacter > Acaudatibacter boreus. The sequence continues at coordinate 7,677 of CAIQDO010000105.1, read as the reverse complement.
TATCGACGGCCAGTCGGGCATGGACACGGTATACATCGTCCTTTGCGTTAAGGGATGCGATCATCGGCCCGTCCCGCTGACGATATGGAGATCCTCCCTGACCCGCGCCACCGCCGCCGATGCTTCGCCGACGGGAATCCTGCGGTCGATCCAGGCGCTGAGAGCGCTGGCGGCCCTGTCGGTAGTCGCCTACCACGCCTTGCAATGGGGGCCGGGCGGCTTCGACGTCGGCCGCGCCGGGGTCGATGTGTTCTTCGTCATCAGCGGCTTCATCCTGTGGCGGGTGACCGCCGGCCGGATCGTGGCGCCGACAGACTTCCTGTGGCGCCGGCTCATTCGCGTCGCCCCGCTCTATTGGCTGACGACCCTGGCGGTGGCGGCGACGGCGGCGTTGTGGCCGACCTTCCTGCCGCAGGTGTCACCGGACCTGGGGCCCCTTCTGCTGTCGCTGGCCTTCGTTCCTCACCTTGACCCGAGGGGCTTGCCGTTCCCGACCCTGCCGCCCGGCTGGACGCTCAACTACGAGGCGATCTTCTATCTGATCTTCGCCTTGGCCCTGGCCGCGCCGCGGCGCTGGCGGGCCCTGGCGGCGATGGGCGGGTTGATGGCGGCGACGGCGGCGGGCTTCGAACTGGCGGACCCGGCCTATCTACTCGGAGCCAACCCGATGCTGCTGCAGTTCGCCGCCGGCGTCGCGCTGGGCTGGGTGGCGGAACACGACGCCCTGCCCGGCGCGAGAGCCGGCTTGGCCATGGTGCTTTCGGGCGCCGTCCTTTTGACCCTCATCCAGACCCAGGGCCTGTTCGTTGAGTTCTGGCGGCCATTCCAGTGGGGCGCGCCCGCGCTCTTGCTGGTCGCCGGGGCGGTGACCATCGAGGAGGGCCTTCCGGCGCGAACCGCGCCAACCCCCGCCGGGCGACTCGCCGTCACCCTCGGCGACGCCTCATACGCCATCTATGTCCTGCACCTGCCCGTGACGGCCCTGCTGGCACACACCGTCGGCGCGCGTCAGCCGGCGCTGTTCGTCGTCGTCAGCCTGATCGCCTCGACTCTCGCCGGGCTCGCCGGGCACATCCTGGTCGAGAAGCCGATCCGCCGCCGGCTCAGGGCCATTTCACCACCGGCGGCATGGACGAGAGGATCGACTCCATATTCCCGCCGGTCTTGAATCCGAACATCGTGCCCTTGTCCCACAGCAGGTTGAACTCGACATACCGGCCGCGGCGAATCAGCTGTTCCTCGCGCTCGGCGGGTGTCCAGGGCTCGTGCATGCGGCCACGAACGATGCGCGGATAGACATCGAGCAGCGCTCGCCCGACATCCTGGGTGAAGGCGAAGTCGCGCGCCCAGTCTCCGGAATCGTGGCGATCGTAAAAGATACCGCCGATTCCGCGCGGCTCGTTACGGTGCGGCAGGAAGAAGTAGCGCTCGCACTCCTCCTTGTACTTCGCATGCCAGTCGGGGTGGTGGGGGTCGCAGGCCCGGCGCATCGCTTCGTGGAACACCACCGCATCCGGAGCGTCCTGCCGGCGCTGCTCGTCCAGCAGCGGGGTGAGATCGGCGCCGCCGCCAAACCAGCCGCTAGTGGTGGCCAGATAGCGGGTGTTCATGTGCACGGCGGGAACACGCGGGTTGACCATATGGGCGATCAGGCTGACTCCCGTCGCGACGAAACGAGGATCATCCTGCGCCCCCGGCATGGTCGCCGCCATCTCCGGCGTGAAGGTTCCGTGCACCTCGCTGACATGGAGACCGCACTTCTCGAACACCCGGCCACGGAGAAAGCCCATCACCCCGCCACCGCCGGCCTCGCGGACCCACGGCTTCAGTTCGAAGCGACCGGGCTCGCCCGGATAGAGATCGGCGGGCGCGTCATCCTCGATGGCCTCGAAGGCGGCCACCAGGGAATCACGGAGACTGTCGAACCAGGCCCGGGCGCGCTTGGGGCGGTCGGTGGCGGAGGTGTCGGTCATCGAGTCGGGTCCGGGCTTGACGGGTAGGCGTTGTTTTGCCGTAGCGCTTCTCCAAGCGCCAGTGTCGCGGCAGTAATCACATTCAATGATCGTGCGTCGGCGGCGATAGGGATCCGCAGGCGGGCGGCGGCGGCGGCGTGCACCGACTCCGGTGCTCCGGCGCTTTCGGCGCCCATCAGGATGATGTCGTCCGGGCCGAATTCAAAGTGGGGGAAAAGAGTCTCCCCCCGGGTCGTCAACAACACCAGCCGCCTGGGCGGCGGCAGCCCTTCGAGGAAGCGCGACCAGGATTGGTGCCGGGTAACCCTGGCCAGGGAACCGTAGTCGAGGGACGCGCGGCGCAGCGAGCGATCATCCAAGGGGAAGGCGCAGGGTTCGACAATGTCCAGCCCAATGTCCAGGCATGCGCACAGACGGATCGCCGCGCCGACGTTTTGCGGAATGTCTGGTTGAAAAAGTGCGAGGCGCATTCTAAGCGAACCCCCTATAGACAGACCGTCGTGGTGGTCCATGGGCGCCCGCGATCATGCGGGGCCTTTACCGAACGGGGATGAGTTAAATCGTGGCAGACAGCATCGCGCATGCACAGGCCCATCCGGACGGTCCCGCCGATCCGGGTCGCCGTGACTTCATTCATATCGCCGCCGCCGCGGCGACCCTCGGCGGGGTAGCCGCCGTCGCCTGGCCGTTGATCGACCAGATGAACCCGGCGGCCGACACCCTGGCGCTCGCTTCGCTGGAATACGACCTGAGCAAGGTCACGCTCGGCCAGCAGGTGACCATCTCCTGGCGCAAGCAGCCGGTGTTCATCCGTTACCGCACGCCGGCGGAAATCGCCGCGGCCAAGGCCGCCGACCACGCCTCCGACCTGAAGGACCCGGCCACCGACGCCTCGCGGGTCAAGGCCGGCCATGAACAATACCTGATCGTGCTGGCCAGCTGCACCCATCTGGGCTGCGTGCCGGTGTTCGCCCAGGGCGACTACGGCGGATGGCTATGCCCCTGCCACGGATCGCAGTACGACACCTCCGCCCGCATCCGCAAAGGCCCGGCGCCCCTGAACCTGGTGGTTCCGGAGTACGCGTTCCTCAGCGACACCAAAGTGAAGATTGGGTAGACCGCAGATGAGCGACCATCCGAGCACTTACCAACCCAATTCGGGCATCGAGCGCTGGCTCGACACCCGCCTGCCGATCATCCGCTTCGGCGCCGACCTGATGAGCTTCCCGACGCCGCGGAACCTCAACTACTGGTACACTTTCGGCGCGATCCTGGCGTTCTGCCTGGGCGTTCAGATCGTCACCGGCATCGTTCTGGCCATGCACTACGATCCGAGCGGCGTCGGAGCCTTCATGTCCGTTCAGCGCGGCATCATGCGCGACGTCAACTACGGCTGGCTGCTCCGCGGCATCCACGCCAACGGCGCCTCGATGTTCTTCCTGGCCGTCTACCTCCACATCCTGCGCGGTCTCTACTACGGCTCGTATAAGGCTCCACGCGAAGTGTTGTGGCTGCTGGGCTGCGTGATCTATGTGCTGATGATGGCTACCGCCTTCATGGGCTACGTCCTGCCCTGGGGTCAGATGAGCTTCTGGGGCGCCAAGGTGATCACCAGCCTGTTCGGCGCCTTTCCGGTGATCGGCAAGCCTCTGACGGAGCTGCTGTGGGGTGGCTTCGCCGTCGACGACCCGACGCTGACGCGCTTCTTCTCTCTGCACTACCTGCTGCCGTTCGTGATCGCCGCCGTCGTCGCCCTGCATATCTGGGCTCTGCACGTGCCGGGCAACGCCAACCCGACCGGCGTGGAAGTGAAGAGCAAATCCGACACCCTTCCCTTCCATCCGTACTATACGGTCAAGGACCTGTTCGCGATTTCGGTGTTCATGATCCTGTTCGCGGTGTTCGTCTTCTATATGCCCGAGGCTCTGGGCAAGGTCGACAATCAGGTGATGGCCGACCCGTTGAAGACCCCGGCCCAGATCGTTCCCGAATGGTACCTGCTGCCGTTCTACGCCATCCTGCGGGCCATTCCCGACAAGCTGACCGGTGTGCTGGCCCTGGCCGGCGCCCTGGGCATGCTGTTCATCCTGCCCTGGCTCGACACCTCCAAGGTGCGGTCGATGCGCTACCGGCCGCAGTACCGTCTGTTCTTCTTCATCTGGATCGTCGCCTGCGCCGCTCTCGGCTGGTGCGGTTCCCAGGAGCCGGACGGTCAGATTCTCGAGGGGGTGAAGACCTTCACCCTGATCGACGCTGACCTGAACAGCGTCACCTGGCTGAGCCGGTTCGCCTCCATCTACTATTTCGCCTATTTCCTGGTCATCACCCCGGTTCTGGGCCTGACCGAGAAGCCGTTGCCGGTGCCGGATTCCCTGTACACGCCCGTGCTTTCCCACCCCGCCGGCGCGCCGGCTGGTGCGGCGGCCGCTCCCGAAACGAAGGGTTGAGATCGATGCTGCGCAAAATTTTCGCCGCGGCGACGCTCGCGGGACTGGTCGCCATGGCCGCTCCGGCGGTCGCCGGCAGCACCAGGGAAACGCTTAAGGAGGTCCATTGGTCCTTCGAAAGCCCGTTCGGCCAGTACGATCAGGCCCAGCTTCAGCGGGGCTTCAAGATCTACAAGGAGGTCTGCTCCGCCTGCCACTCACTCAACCAGATCGCTTTCCGCAATCTGGGCGACAAGGGCGGGCCGTTCTGGAATCCCAAGTATACGCCAAACGACAACCCCGTCGTGAAGGCGATCGCCAAGGATTACCAGATCGCGGATATCGATTCGGACAGCGGTGACGCCATCAAGCGGCCCGGCGTGCCGGCAGACTACTTCCCCTCGCCGTTCTCAAACGCGGCGGCGGCCAGGGCGGCCAATGGCGGCGCGGTGCCTCCCGACATGTCGCTGCTCGCCGCGGCGCGCGAGGGCGGCCCGGCCTACATCTATTCGGTAGTCACCGGCGACGGCACGGACGCCCCTGCCGGTCTGACGATCCCCGACGGCAAGTACTACGACCCGTGGATGTCCGGTGACGTCAGCTCCTACTTCAAGAACCCAGGCCACAAGGTTCCCAAGGGCGGCTTCATCGCCATGCCGCCGCCCCTGATCGCCGACCGGGTAACTTATGACGACGGCACCAAGGCCACGATCGAACAGGAGGGCAAGGACATCTCGGCCTTCCTGCAATGGGCCTCCGACCCGCACATGGAAGAGCGCAAGACGCTCGGCCTGTCGGTCATGATCTTCCTGTTCCTGTTCTCCGGCGTGATCTACGCCAGCTACCGGACGATCTGGCGCAACGTCGGCCACTGAGCCTTCAGGGCCAGGTCGACAAAGATCTGAATGAACCCGGACCGGCGACGGTCCGGGTTTTTCATTTGACCGGACTGAGATCGAGCCACCCATGGCTCATGTCCAGTCGCAGGCTCCAGCGCGACAGCACCGAAAGACCCAAGGCTCCCCGTGCGACGCCCACGTCCGGCGCAGCGGCGACGACGGCTGGAACCTGCTCGAACAGCCGGCCAGCAAGGGTCATGGCCCGCAGGCGGGCCGGCGGCGGGGCGGCGGCGGGACCGGCTCGCGACAGCCGATCGCCGAACAGGGTGGTTGGCCATTCGGCCGTGTCCAAGGCGAACAGACCCGACCGGATCCGCGCGCCATCGGTGATCCTGGCGGCGACCAGCGGGCGGCCCGAGGCCATGGTCACCGCCAGTCGAGTCGACCCATGTCGCCGCCGAGCGGTTTGCCGGACCAGGCGGATCCGGCAGGGTGAAGGATCGATCTCCACGATGAAGCGGGCAAGAAAGTCCGCGCCGACAATACCGTTGATCACCGTCTCGAAGCCGCGGGTGCGCGCGTCGAGGTCGGCGACGGCCATGGGAAATTCCCTCACTGTCTGGCCGGCGAGGGTCAGGTTGCTGGTCGCCGAGGCGGCGCTGACGCCATCGAGTCCGGCCCGCGTGTCCTGCAACGCACTGGCCGGCGCGGAAAGATCAATCAGGAAGTCACCGGCGATATCGCCAAACAGGGCCGGAGCCACCAAGGCGCCCCGGTCGATCCAGCATCGGACCTCGCCGCCGACGGGCGGATGGGACGTCCGCCCCATCGCCGTCGACGCCGACAACAGGCTGTAGAGGATCAAGGTGAAGCTAAGGTGGCGGGTCTTGACCATTGTACCCCAGGGCGGCAAAGGCCCTTTCATGGGCGACGCTGGACGCACAGACAATGCCGCCGACGGCGACAGTCGCCAGAGTCTCCATTGGGCGCCTTATTGCGGCCATTCGGCGCCTCGGAAAGACCGCGACACGGGTCGATCATACAATGACCGCGTCGCAACATGGCCATCGCGGCCAGGATTGACGATAAGGCCTGCGGCTCAGGGGTGAATGAATGACAGCGTGGGTCTTGGGCGTGATAGGCGGCTCGGGAATCTATGACATCGAAGGCTTGGCGAATGCGCAATGGACCCGCATCGACAGTCCGTTCGGCGCCCCTTCAGACGCCGTGCTCACGGGGGATATCGGTCCCGTCAGGCTGGTGTTCCTGCCCAGGCACGGACGGGGCCACCCTCTTCCGCCATCGAGCGTCAACGCCAGGGCCAATATCGACGTCCTCAAGCGCGCTGGCTGCACGGACGTGCTGGCGCTCTCGGCGGTGGGGTCCTTGCGGGAGTCGTTGGCGCCCGGCGACTTCGTCGTCGTCGACCAGTTTATCGATCGAACCTTCGCCCGTGAGAAGAGCTTCTTCGGCCCCGGCCTGGCGGCGCATGTGTCCATGGCCCACCCGGTTTGCCCGCGGCTGTCGACCCTGGCGGCGGAGGCGGGCCGCGCCGCAGGCGTACGCATCGTCGAGGGCGGCTGCTATCTGGCTATGGAAGGACCTCAGTTCTCCACCCTGGCCGAAAGCACACTCTACCGGTCCTGGGGCTGCGACGTGATCGGCATGACCAACATGCCCGAAGCCAAGCTCGCCCGAGAGGCCGAGCTTCCCTACGCCTCGCTCGCCATGGTGACCGACTACGACTGCTGGCGGGAGGCCGTGGCGCCGGTCGAGGTGTCGCACATCCAGGCCGTGCTCGCCGCCAACGCCGGCGCGGCCAGGGACCTTGTGGGCCGTCTGGCCCGAAGCCTGCCCGCGGCGCGAGCCGCCTCCCCCATCGACCGCGCCCTCGACGGGGCCCTGATCACCGCGCCCGACGCCTGGGAGCCGGCGATGGTTGAGAGGCTGTCGGCGGTGGCCGGGCGCGCCCTCGGCTTGGCGAGGACCCATGCACTCTGAGTCAATCGACACGCGATCCGGCGCGATTCGGTATTGGCGCGGGGGCAAGGGAACGCCGCTCATCCTGCTCCAGGGCGGCATGGGCGACGCCGCCTTGAACTGGTCTCGACTTTGGGATTCCTTGGCCGGGCGTTACGAAGTGTTCGCCCCGGACCTTCCCGGATTCGGCCGTTCGGCCCCCCTCCGCCGCACCACCTTTCCCGCTTTGACGACCTGGCTCGGAGGGTTCCACGCGGCGCTGCGGCTCAACAACCCCGCCCTTGTCGGCGCCGAAGTCGGCGCGGCCTTGGCCCGGACCTACTCAGCCACCCACCCGCAGGGTTGCCGTAGACTCGTGCTGATCAGCGGCGGCGGATTGCCCACATGGTTCCAGCGGATCGGCGCCCAACTCACGCCCATCGCGCCGCCCCGGCCGAAGGCCGAACGGCTGTTTTCGCG
>CAIQDO010000104.1 GCA_903870555.1 uncultured Caulobacteraceae bacterium | reverse complement strand
GAAGGAAGAGGCCCCCGCCGATCAGCACAAGATCCTTGATCGTCAGATCGTGGCCCATCAGGCGGAACAGACGCACATCGAGGTTCGCCGCCCATACGAGGCCGACGAGCATCAGGATTCGGAGCAGCATCGCCAGTGCCAGTCCGACGCGGCGGCCCATCGGCCGCGTCTCGGGCGGCAGCCGGTGCACGGCGACTGCCAGGAAGATGATGTTGTCGATGCCCAGCACCACCTCAAGGAAGGTCAGGGCGGCGAACGAGGCCAGAGCCTCGCCGGTGAGCAAGTGGGACATCATCCCTTATGGTCGGGTTGGCGGCCGATGATCAATCGCCGATCGCGCTTCAGGCGCGGGCGCTAAAGAAAGCTGTAAGGATCGACATCGATCGTCAGGCGGATCGACGATGGCGGCTTCAGCCGGCTGCGCCAGGCGGCAAGGAAGGCCTGCAGGTCCACCGACCGTTCAGCCTGCACCAGCAGCCGCTTGCGCCGCTGTCCTCGAACGAACGCAAGGGGCGCGTCGGCCGGCCCATAGACTCTTACGCCCTGTCCGTTTGGGGCCGCCGCCGCGAAGGCCTGCGCGAAGGTTTCCAGGACCGAGGCGTCCGGCCCAGACAGGATGATCGCCGCCAGGCGGCCGAACGGTGGCAAGCCGACCGCTTGGCGCTCCGCGAGTTCCACGGCGAGGAATCCATCCCGGTCGCCCGCGGCGAGCGCCTGCATAACGGCGTGCTCCGGGGTCCATGTCTGAATCAGGGCCCGGCCCGGACGCTCATGCCGGCCGGCCCGGCCGGAGACCTGCATCAGCAACTGAAATGTGCGTTCGGCCGCTCGCAGGTCGCCACCGCGAAGCCCGAGGTCGCCGTCGACCACGCCGACGAGGGTAAGTCCCGGGAAGTTGTGCCCCTTCGCCGCCGATTGGGTGGCGACCATGATATCGAACGCGCCCGCCGCCATCGCCTCGATCATCGTCCGCGCCGCGTCGGCGTCGGCGACCGTGTCCGAAGAGAACACCGCCAGGCGGGCGCCCGGAAACCGCGCCCGCGCTTCTTCCTCCACCCGTTCAACGCCAGGCCCGATCGAGATCAGGCTTTCCTTCGCTCCGCAGTACGGGCAGGCGTCGGGCTTGGCCATGGAAAAGCCGGTCAGGTGGCAGATCAGCCGGCCGCTGTAGCGATGTTCTACCAGCCAGGAGTCGCTGTCGGGCGCCTTCATTCGCTCGCCACAAGCCTTGCACAGCACCAGTGGCGCATAGCCCCGTCGGTTAAGGAACAGTAGCGACTGTTCCCCTCGATCAAGGGTTTCGGTCATTGCCGCCACCAGCCGTGGCGACAGCCAGCGGCCGGGTTCTGGCGGCGACGCCCGCAGGTCGATCAGCTCCACCTTGGGCATCACCGCCGCGCCGTGGCGGTCGCTCAGGCGGACCCAGCGGTATCGGCCCGTCTGGGCGTTCCACAGGGTCTCCAATGACGGCGTCGCGGAAGCGAGGATCACGCCGCAGCTCTCGATTTTCGCCCGCGCCACCGCCAGGTCGCGGGCCTGGTAGATGAATCCGTCCTCCTGCTTGTAGGACCCGTCGTGTTCCTCATCGACCACGATCATCGCCAAGTGTGGGAAGGGCAGAAACAGAGCCGATCGCGCCCCACGACGATCCGCGCCTCGCCCGAGGCTACGCCCTCCCAGACCTGTCGCCGCCGTGTCGCCGGGACGCCGGAATGCCACTCCGCGGGCGCCGCGCCGAAGCGCTGGGTGAATCGCTCGATGACGGCCTGGGTCAGGGCGATCTCCGGGAGCAGCACCAGAATCTGGGCGGCCGGATCGGCCGCCATGGCCGCCGCCACGGCTTCCAGATAGACCTCGGTCTTGCCCGAACCGGTCACGCCGTCGAGCAGGGCGACCGCGAAGGTCCGCTCGCGGCCAAGGGCGCCGAGGCTGGCCGCCGCCGCCACCTGGCTGGCGCTCAGATCTGGGGTCGGTCGGGTGACATCCATGGCGCCGAAGTCGGACGCGCGGGGTCCCTCCACCACTTCTAGCGCCCCAGCCTCGATCAGCCCCTTGATCACGCCGTCCGACACACCAGCCGTCTGGGCGAGGTCGAGACGGACGATCGGCTCAAGGGCCGCCGCCAACACCCGTTCCCGCGCCGGCGTCGATCGCGGCGGCGCCAAGCCAGTCGTCCGCAGCCGCCTTTGGGGTTTGGGCCGCGACGCGTTTAGGCCCCGCAGTGTGATCGCCAGGGCGGCGCCGGGAGCATCGACACTGTAGCGGGCCGCCCATTGCACGAAGTCGAGTGTTCCTGTCGGCAGGGGGCGAACACCGTCCAACCGAGCCTCTACTGGCCTCAGTGGACGGTTGGCGCCCCGCGCCGGCCGCAGACCGACCACCACCCCGAGAATCAGCCGTGGACCCAGGGGCACTGCGACCACATCGCCCGCTTTCAGGCCCATCCCTTCCGGCTCGGCGTAGTCGAACGGCTCGGGTAAGGGCATCGGCATGAGGACCTGGGCGATGCGCCCGCCAGGGGTCTCGTTGTCCGCGTTGGGGGTCATGATCTCGGTCATCGCCGAGTTTCGCGGCGGCGTCGAGGCGCTGGCCCAATCGGCGGCCCGCAACCGCCCGTTAACCCCGAAGTGGTGTGACTGGTCGCGACGGCGTCGGAGCCGTGAGTCGGTGGTTTTCAGCTGAAACGGTCGGACATGGCGATGGAATTT
>CAIQDO010000103.1 GCA_903870555.1 uncultured Caulobacteraceae bacterium | reverse complement strand
CGCGCCGTCTCAAGGCCGCCGGCGCCGTTTTCCAGCCGTTCCTTGGCGATCATCCGGCCGCGGAACAGGGCGCCCTTGAGGATGTCGATCGCCCGCCGCCGTTGCTCCGGGGCGTCGCCCACGGCGTCGAGGGCGGCGGTGGAGAGCTGTGATCGAAGGCGGAGGCCATCGACGACGAGCTCGATACGGGTTGGACGCAGACGAGGAGGCATGGGCCACTATAGGCGCCGAACGGACGAATGTCCGAGGGGACATCGCGCTGATCGTCGTCCAGCCGGCCCCGCGCCGTCAGGTCAAATCACATCATCCCCTTCAGCCGATACAGCGCATCCATCGCTTCACGCGGGCTCATGCCGTCGGGGTCCAGGGCCTTGACGGCCAGTTCCACCGGCGAGGGACCGCTCTGGACCGGGCGGGGGGCGGCTGCGGCGAACAGGGGGAGTTCCTGCAGGCCCTCGTGCGAAACCGCCTCGCTTTCCAGGCGCGACAGCACCTCCCGGGCGCGGGCGACGACGGCGGCGGGGACGCCGGCCAGGCGGGCGACCTGCACGCCATAGGAGCGGTCGGCGCAGCCGGGGCCGGCCTCGTGCAGGAACACCAGATCGCCGTTCCACTCCTTGGCCTTCAGCGACAGGTTGGAGACGTGGGCCAGCCGGTCCTCAAGCACCGCCAGTTCGTGATAGTGGGTGGCGAACAGGGCGCGGCACTGGTTGGCGTCGTGCAGGGCCTCGGTGCAGGCCCAGGCTATGGCCAGGCCGTCGTAGGTGGCCGTGCCCCGGCCGATCTCGTCGAGGATGACGAACGAGCGCGCGGTGGCCTGGGTCAGGATGGCGGCGGTCTCGACCATCTCGGCCATGAACGTCGAGCGTCCGCGGGCGAGGTCGTCGCCCGCGCCGACCCGGCTGAACAGCCGATCGACCACCCCCAGCGTCAGGGCCGCGGCGGGCACATGGCAGCCGGACTGGGCGAGGATCGCCAGCAGCGCGTTCTGGCGCAGGAACGTCGACTTGCCGGCCATGTTCGGGCCGGTGACGATCGACAGCCGCGGGCCGGCCTTACCCGCCCCGTCCAGGCGGCAGTCGTTGGGGGTGAAGGCGCCGCCGGCGCGGCGGACCGAGGCCTCGACCACCGGATGGCGGGCGGCCTTGGCGTCGAACGTCAGGCTGCGGTCGACCACCGGTCGGGCGGCGTTGACGTCGTCGGACCATTCGGCGAGGGCGGAGGCCACGTCCAGCCGGGCCAGGGCTTCGGCGGCGGCAAGGATGGCGGCCCCAAGCTCGCAGGCGCCTGCGCGCCAGCGCTCGAAGATCGCCAACTCCTGCGCAAGCGCCTGATCGCCGGCGCGGGCGATGCGGGCGTCGAGGTCGGCCAGTTCGACGGTGGTGAAGCGGACCTGATTGGCCAGGGTCTGGCGATGGATGAACAGGGTCGACAGCGGCGGCTGCAGCAGGGGGTCGGCCTGGCGCGCGGTGGTTTCGACAAAATAGCCGAGCACGGCGTTGTGGCGGATCTTCAAGGCGACGCCGCTTTCGGCGGCCAGCCGCGTCTCCAGGGCGGCGACCACCCGGCGGCTGTCGTCGCGCAGGGCGCGGG
>CAIQDO010000102.1 GCA_903870555.1 uncultured Caulobacteraceae bacterium | reverse complement strand
CTTTCTGTGGCGCTGTCCCTGGGGTCGCCCCCGGCGGGCGTTACCCGCCGCCTATTCGCCGTGGAGCCCGGACTTTCCTCCCTCACGCCGTTACCAGCGTGAGAGCGACCGCCCGGCCATCTGATCCGATATCACTGGTGGGCGCTGGGACGCGGCGCGTCAAGGCGGCTTCGATCGGGATTGGCGCTCACCCCGCCATCCGCAACAGCGCCATCAGCCGCGCCCGCGTGCCGCCGTCGGCCAGGCCATCGACCGAAAGCGGTCGCCAGTGACGCTGGAAGGCGCGGACGATCACCGAAAGACCGCCGTCATATCGCCCGGTCCTGGGGCAATCATAGCCCAACCGCGTGAGCGCCGATTGCAACGCAAGCACGCCGAGACCCTCGTCCCCTTCCGCCAAGGTCGCGCCAGGGGCGTCGTCCGGCTCGACCCAGAGGCCATGGCCGGCGTCGGCGAGCGCCTTCCAGGGAAACAGTTCGCCGGGGTCGGTCTTCCGGTCCGGCGCGACATCCGAGTGGCCGAGCAGGCGGGAGTCGGGGATCGTCCAGCGAGTGCGGATATCGGCCAGAAGCTCTATCACCGCGGCGATCTGGACGTCGGGAAACGGCCGATAGCCGAACTCGTGGCCGGGATTGACGATCTCGACACCCACCGACACGGCGTTGATGTCGGTCTCGCCCCGCCAGAAACCGCGGCCGGCGTGCCAGGCCCGGCGCGCCTCGGGCGCCAGGGCGAAAACCCGTCCGTCCTCCTCGACCAGATAGTGCGCCGACACCTTGGCCTCGGGATCGCGTAACCGCGCCAGCGCCTGCGCGCCGTCGGCCATGCCCGTATAGTGCAGGACGATCATGTCCGGCGGCCCGGTGCGGGCGTCGAAGTTCGGTGACGGCGCGGCGATGGGCGTCATGCGGACCGTCCTCGAAGCCACAGAAACGGCGCCAGGACCTGGTCCCTGCGCAGGGCAACGACCAGAACCCCCGCGAGGGCGATGGCGGCGCCGACTGCCATCCGAGGACCGAAGGCGTCTTGGGTGATCAGGACGCCCAGCAAGATTGTCGCCAGGGGCGTCATCAAGGTCAGTGGCTGCACAAGGTTGATCTCGTAACGCTGGATCAGGCCATAGTAGGCGGTGTGGGCCACGACCGACACCACCAGTCCCGAAAACAGCACCGCCCCAACGAACGGCCAGAGGGCGGCCGCCAGCACCGTCCCCTGCCCCCGCTCGGTAAGGAGACTCAAGGCGGCCAGTGGCCAGACGGATGAGAATCCGACCCAGGCCTGAAATTGGTGCGGCTTCGCATTCTCCACCTGCTTCATCAGCACGGCGCCCAGGGCGCCGGCGAGCGCCGCCCCGGCGCAGAACAACATGCCGACGCTGGGAACCAGACCCACCGGATTCCACATCACGATCAGCGCCCCGGCCAGGGTCATCAGGATGCCGATCCCCCGCCGCAAGCGGATGTGCTCGCCGAGCATGATCACCGAAAGCAGGGCCGACAAGGGCACACCCAACTGGCTGACAACGGCGAAGGCCGATGGCGTCGTTGTCTTGAGACTGATGAACGACAGCGCCATCGTGCCACCGCCCATGGTGAGACCGACCAGGATCATCCGCCAAAGCGGCCTTGGCGCGGGAAACAGCCACGGCGCGGTGAACAGGGCGATCACACCGAACCGCGCCGCGGCGTAGAACAGCGGCGGGGCGCCGAAATGGCTGATGATGACCTTCGACATCACGCTGTTGCCCGCCCAGACCAGGCATATCAACGTCAACAGACCCAGGTCACGCAAAGACATCGACGGGCCTTAGGGGGCTGGGACGGCCGTGACAATGCGCATGCGGCCTTGAAACGCCAAGTCGCCAGTCACTTCCTGGCGTTCCCGGCGACTTGGCGTTTCAGGGCCGCCTTCCCGAACCCACGATCCGGGAAGGTTTAACCTCAAGCTCAGGCGGCGGCGTCGAAGGACAGGGTTTCGTAGCGGCGCAGGTGATGGTCCACCGAGCCGAACTCGCCCTCGATCATCGTCGCGCGCTTGAAGTAGTGGCCGATGGCCATTTCATCGGTCATGCCCATGCCGCCGTGAAGCTGGATGGCGTTCTGGCCGACGAACTTGCAGGCCCGGCCGATCTGAACCTTGGCCGCCGAAATCGCCTTGGCCCGGTCGGCCGCCGGCTCGCTCAGCTTGATGTGGGCCATGTAGGTCATGGAGATGGCCTGTTCGAGCTGAATGAACATGTCGACCATCCGGTGTTGCAGCACCTGGAACGAGGCGATCGGCACGCCAAATTGCTTGCGCTGCTTGGTGTAGTCGAGCGTGCCCTCATGCAGCTTGCGCAGCACGCCGCAGGACTCGGCGCAAACCGCGGCGATGGCTTCGTCCACAACCTGTTCGATCAGCGGAAGGGCGGCGCCCTCGTCGCCAATCAGGGCATCGGCGCCGACCGACACGTTCTCAAAGAACACTTCCGAGGCGCGTCGACCGTCGACGGTCGGATAATCCCGCGTGACGACGCCAGGTGTCGCCTTGTCGATCAGGAACACCGAAATTCCGCCGGCGTCGCGCTGACCGCCGCCAGTACGGGCGGTCACAACCAAATGCGTCGCCCATGGCGCGCCGATGACAACGGCCTTGTGGCCGTTGAGCACGTAGCCGGCGCCGTCCTTGCGGGCGGTGGTGACCAGGTTGGCCAGATTGTAACGGCCCTGAGGTTCGGCATAGGCGAAGGCGATGGTCACCTCGCCGGCGATGATCTTCGCAATCGTGTCGGCCGCGCCCGCGGAGGCGCCGTGTTTAAGGAAGCCGCCGCCGATTACCACCGTGCCGAGATAGGGCTCGACCACCAGCGCTTTGCCAAACTCTTCCATCACCACCATGTTGTCGATTGCCCCGCCGCCCAGGCCGCCCAGCTCCTCGGAAAACGACGCCCCCAGGATGCCGAGTTCGTCGGCGAAGGCCTTCCAGACCTCCGGACGCCAGCCCGTCGGCGACTTGATCGCGGTGCGACGGGTGTCGAAGTCGTAGCGGTCCGCGAGATAGCTGGCGATCGTGTCGCGGAGCATCGATTGTTCGTCGGTGAAGCTGAAGTCCATGGCTGACGGATCCTTCGAGAGCGTCGTGGGTCGGATGGGTGGACGGCGGCGCGGCGGGGCTCAGAGCCCCAGAACGGCCTTGGCGATGATATTGCGCTGGATTTCGTTCGACCCGCCGTAGATCGAGGTCTTGCGGGTGTTGAAATAGGCGCCGGCGACACCGTGGGCCTCGTCGGGGCCGACGGCGCCGAAGTTGTGCGGCAGGCCGCGCAGGTAAGGCGCGCCATAGTGGCCGGCGGCCTCCAGGGCGAGGTCGGTCAAACGTTGCTGGATCTCGGTTCCCTTGATCTTCAGAATCGAGGATTCCGGTCCGGGACCCTTGCCAGAACTCTCGCCGGCGAGGGTGCGCAGTTCGGTGAACTCCAGGGCGGTGAGGTCGATCTCCAGATCGGCGACCTTGCGTTTGAAGGCCGGGTCGGAGAGCAGCGGGCCGTCTTCGTCGGACAGTTGGGTGCGGGAGACCTGACGCAGGCGTTCAAGACCACGCTTGGAGCGGGCCACGCCGGCGATGCCGGAGCGTTCGTGCAGGAGCAAAGCCTTGGCGCAAGTCCAGCCCTGGTTTTCGTTATGGATGCGGTTCTCGACCGGCACCTTCACATTGTCGAGGAAGACGTCATTGACCTCGTGCCCCCCTTCGAGCGTGATCAGCGGCCGGACGGTGATGCCGGGTGACGTCATGTCGATCAGCAGGAAGGAGATGCCGGCCTGCGGCTTGGCCGTCGGGTCGGTGCGGACCAGGAAGAAGCCCCAATCGGCGTGCTGGGCCAGGGTGGTCCAGGTCTTCTGGCCGTTGACCAGGTAGTACTCCTTGCCGTCGTCGCCGGTGATGCGCTCGGCCTTGCACTTCAACGAGGCCAGGTCGGAACCCGACCCCGGCTCGGAATAGCCCTGACACCACCACACCTGCCCATCGCGGATACCCGGCAGGAAGCGTTCTTTCTGTTCCTGAGTGCCGAAGGTGTAGACCACAGGCGCCAGCATGTTCACGCCGAACGGCAGGATACCGATGGTGTCGGCGCGGGCCTGTTCCTCGGACCAGATGTATTTCTGGGTGGGCGTCCAACCGGTGCCGCCCCACTCCTTGGGCCACGACGGCGCGGACCAGCCCTTCTTGGCCAGGATTCGATGCCAGGAAAGATAGTCCTCCTTCGACAGAGCCTCCTCATCGCGGCTGCGGTCGCGAAGCGCTTGAGGGTAGTTCTCGGCGATGAAGGCGCGAGCCTCGGCGCGGAAGGCCGCGTCTTCCGGCGAAAAATCGAGATCCATGGTGTTTCCTCCGTCACGGTCCCGAACAGGGACGGGAAGGCTGTAATCGCGGCTCCCCCCAAAAGTCCAGCGCCCCACGTGAAAACGGCCCGGAACGAAGCTCCGGGCCGCTCGCGAGCGCCTTCCTGAAGGTCTGATCGGTTGGCTCAGTTGTTGCGGTTGGCCGCTGGAGTCGCCGCCGAAGCGGACTGGACCACACCGGTAAAGCTGCGGCAGAGGCCATCGCGCTCGCTGGCCAACGAGGCCTTGCCATAAGTCCCGGCGTGGCGGGCGGCCTGGGCGGCCTGGTCGCGGGCGGCCTCGCCCCGGTCGAACGCAGCGGGCGAACGCGTCGCCGACTCCGACGTCACCAGAGCGTCGATGGCGCGGGTGTCCTGGCGGCCGAGGTTGGATGACGACATCAGCGTCTGGCAACGGACGGCGGCAATGTATTGGGCGTCGGTCAGGTGGGCAGGCTGAGCGTTGGCGGCGCCAGCCAGGGCCAGAGGGGCAATCAGCAGCAGGGTCTTGATCATGGACATTTATCCGTTCCTCTTGGGTTGGTTGATGTCCGCATTAAGTCTTCATCGTGTTTGAATATCAAATTAAAAGGAGTAAATGTTTCCAGATAACAACACGGTAATCTGTATAATTCTCCATCATTACGCCGTTCACATTACACGGAGGTTATTTTTGCATGGCGGGTTGGTCGAGGCGATTGCACCGGGCCGGGGGATACGGCAGGGTCGAGGACATGACAGGTCCGCCCCGCCCGATCGCCACGCCCTGCATCAAGGTCTGCATCGTCGACGGCGAGAGCGGCCTTTGCATGGGCTGCTACCGTACGCTTCAGGAGGTGGCGGGCTGGGCGCGGCTCGACGAGACGACGCGGTCGTCGATCTTGGCGGAGTTGCCATCGCGGCCGGACAGGGTCAGACCGGAGAAGCGGGCCATGTTCGGCAAGGGCTGATCCGGCCGGTGTCGTTCAGGCGACAGCCGCGAGCGTCCGCGCCCCAGATGCGTCCGTCACCGCCGCCAAGGCGCGGGCGATCACCTCGACCCCCGCTCGGGGCGCATGGCTATCGACGGTCAGTATGCGCCGCCAGGCCCGCGCGCCGGGCCGGCCCTGGAACAGTCCTAGCATGTGCCGGGTGATCGCTGACAAACGCGTCCCCCGGGACAGCTCGGAGGCGACATAGGGAAGATAGAGCGCGACAGCCGCCTCCGGCGTCACGTCCTCCCCGGTCTCGCCGAACAGGCGTCGATCGACGGTCCCGAGCAGACCGGGGTCATGATAGGCGGCCCGCCCAAGCATCACCCCGTCCAGCCCCGCCAACTCCGTCTCGGCGGCCTCGATCGTCGTCAGGCCGCCGTTCAAGACGATGGTCAGCGCCGGGCGCTCGCGTTTAAGGCGCCGCACCAGCCCATAGTCGAGCGGCGGCACGTCCCGGTTCTCCTTCGGCGACAGCCCCTGCAGCCACGCCTTACGGGCATGGACGATGAACACCGTCACGCCTTCGGCGGCGCACAGGTCGACCAGTTCGAACAGGCTTTGTTCAGGGTCCTGGTCGTCGACGCCGATGCGGCATTTCACCGTCGCCGGACGGCCCATCGCCGCCCCCATCGCCGCCACGCAGTCCGCCACCAGCCGCGGTTCGCGCATCAGGCAGGCGCCGAACCTGCCACTCTGCACCCGATCGGACGGGCAGCCGACGTTGAGATTGACCTCGTCATAGCCCGAGTTGACGCCGATGCGCGCCGCCGCCGCCAGATCCCTTGGGTCGGATCCTCCCAGTTGCAGCGCCAGCGGCTGTTCGGAAGGGGCGAAGCCCATCAGATGGGACCGGTCGCCATGAAGCACCGCTCCGCTCGTCAGCATTTCGCTATAGAGCCGCGCCCGCCGCGTCAGGACGCGATGGAATGACCGGCAATGCCGGTCGGTCCAGTCCATCATCGGGGCGACGCAGAAACGGTGGGGGGGGGACGGAGGGGCGGTCAAGGGCTCAAGAGAAAGGTTGCGGTCACAAAGGCGCCGCCTCCATAGCACAACTCCAATTTATGTCCCCGCGGGTGAGGCGGTTCCGTTCGTCACCCGCTCTTCGGTTTGCGCCGGTTGTGTGAGACCGCGGGCCTGCTGTTCGTCGAAGTCGAATCATCGACGCCTTGTCAAACCTGCGCGAGACGGGGACCCTTGACCACCTGGGCAGGCGGAAAAGGACCTTTTCCACCGCGGCGGCGAGGCGCTTGAAGGTCGGCCCTATGGCGCCGCGCGCGCCTATCCCGTAGTTTAAATGAGAGGCGATCGAAACTAGGGGGTCGAACGTGTCTGAACAGGCTGCGGTGTCGCGTTCGGCGACCTTGGTGTCGGTGGACGTCCTGGGCTTCGGTCGTGACACCGAGGAAGCCCGATTGGCCTACGCCCGGGCCTTGGATCTCGTCGGCCTGAGGCTGGAAACCGCCGCCGACCGGCATGAAGGCCGCATTCTGCGATCCGGCGATGCCGGCTTCATCCTGGCCTTCGACCGCCCGGATCAGGCCATCGCGGCGGCCGATGAAATCGCCAAGGGCCCGCGCCCTCCGGTCCGGGTCGGCGTCCATCAGGGGCCGATCACGGTCGCCGCCTCAGGCGAACTTCAGGCCGGCGAAACCGTCGACGCCGTCGACGCCATCCAGAAAGCCGCGGCCCAGGGCGTCGTGCTGGTCTCCGACGCCGTCAAGCGCGCTGTGAAGGACACCGACCTCAGCAAGCGCCTGACCAAGGACGGCGCGGCGGTGCGGACCCGGAGCGGCGGCGCCGTGCAGGCCTGCGAACTCACCGAACCGATCGACATCGAGGTGGTGAAGAAGCAGACCCGCCGGACACTGTTCATCGGCGCGGGCGTCACGGTTGTCGTCGCTGGCCTGGTCTGGGGGCTGTTCGGACGCGAGATCATGACCGCCATCCACCCCAAGCACGACCATGTGGCTGTACAGAGCTTCCATACGGCCGGGACGGGCGGGGCGGCGGCGGACTTCCGCGACGGCCTGACCGACGAGATCGACTATGTGCTCAATCAAGGCCAGATCCCCACGGTGGCCCGCGCCGACGCCGAAAGCCTCCGAGGCGCCGACCGGGACTCGAAGGTGCGCGCGTTCGAGGTTGGGGCGATCCTCGACGGCAGTGTCGAGGGCGACGCCAACACCCTGTCGGTCAAACTCCATATCGACGATCCTGTGCACCACCGGCGAATCTGGTCACATGATTTCAGCGGCTCGGGCGACGACCTGAAGGCCCAGGTGTCTTCCCGGGTGATCCAGGTGCTGACCTGCTCCGCCCAGGCGCTGCGGCCCGGCGCCAAGGACACGGACGCCGATGTCCTGGCTCTGTACGTCAAATACTGCGATTTCGACGTCGACGCCGCCGGCGACGCCAAGGCTTTGGTCGCCGAAGAGGCGATTCTGCGCCAACTCACAGCCAAGGCGCCGGACTTCTCCTACGGCCATTCCACCCTGGCCAACTTCCTGGTCAGCAAGTCGCAGGCCGATCCCGCCAATGGCGACGCTCTGCGCAAGGAAGCGGCGGTTGAAGCCGAGCGCGCCCTCACGGCGGACCCGAAGAACAGCGCCGCCTATGTGGCGCGGACCCGCCTGCTGCCCGCGCCCAACTGGGAAAAACGCGAGAAGAACCTGACCCTGGCCCTGTCCCTGCCGGCCTCCGGCTACGCGCCGCCAACGATCTACGCCCAGATGCTGATGGAAGTCGGCCGACTGCGCGACGCGGCTTTCCAGGCCCAGCGAGCCGCAACCCTCAGCCCTTGGGACGCCGATGAAGTCGGTCTGAGCGGCCTGGCCCTCGCCGAGGCGGGCAAGCCGGACGACGCCGACGTCGCCCTGACCAAGAGCATCCAGATCGTCGCCAACGACCCTAACGTCCAGGCCTGGCGCTATCACATCTACCAGTGGTCCGGCCGTTACGACGACGCCCTGAAGATCCTGGCCGACGAGACCAACCGCTCGCCGTTGTTGACCCAGGAAGAGGACCTCGCCGCCGCCCGCGCCTTCGACACCGCCATGCTCAAGGGTGACCCCGCCAGCAAGGCCGCCGCCAAGGACGCGGAGTTCGCTTCGGTCCGTCAGGATCGCTCGCATCTGATGGTGGCGCTCAGCCACCTGTCGGCTCTCGGCCTCGTCGACGACGCCTACGCCCTCGCCGACCAGTTTCCGCCGTCGGCGCAGTCCGACGACGTCTCGGTGCTGTTCACGCCTCTTACCGACAATTTGCGGCGCGATTCGCGGTTCATGGCTCTGGCGACTCGTGTGGGGTTGGCCGCCTATTGGGCGTCCGCTGGCCACTGGCCCGACTTCTGCGCCACGCCGGGCCTGCCCTATGATTGCAAGGCCGAGGCGACCCGGCTG
>CAIQDO010000101.1 GCA_903870555.1 uncultured Caulobacteraceae bacterium | reverse complement strand
GGCCACCCGACCGCCGCGCAGGGCGAAGTGGTCGACGACCACATCGGGCAGGCGGCTGGAGGTCGTGTCGGTGGGCAGGGCCAAGTCCGCCAGATTCAGGTGGCCGTCGGCCCGCAGCACGGCGCGCAGGCGCGGGGCGTCGAGGATGACGTCCTGAAGGGTCAATTCGCCCCGCCACAGGGAACGTGGCGCGATCCGCACCGCCAGACTGTCGAAGGCGATCATCGGCGAGCCGTCGGCGTCGGGCAGGCTGAAGCCCCGAGCCTCCAGGGTCAGGGCGAACGGATTGATGCGGACCGCGTCCAGGCGCGCCGTGCGATGATAGAGCGTCCGCACCTGCCCGATCACCAGGGTGCGGATCAGCGCCGGCGCCGCCCAGAAGCCCAGGGCCGCGTAGAGGGCGACAACGATCGCGGCCACGCCGGCCCAAAGGCGAAGGCGTCGCCAACCGCCCCCCGCGGTCCCGGCGTCACTGGTCAAACCCGAAGGCGGCACATCGGCCCCGCTTGTTCGCCCTGCCCAACCCTATAGCGACGGCCGCCATTCCGGGCTAGAGCCTCGCCGATGACTCGGGCGGGCCGATTTGCGGGACGTTGGACAGGGCTCGGAGCGCTGCTGGCGGTCCTGGCCCTGCTGATCAATGTCGTCGTTCCGCAGGGAACCATGGTGGCCACCGGAAGCGCCGGTCCGGCGCTGGTAATCTGCACCGGCCATGGGCCGATGGCGTTGCCCGGCCACGACGGCGCGCCGACCAACAAGGGCAAGGCCGCCGGCCATGACGGCGCCTGCGCCTTCGCCGGACACGGCCTGGCCTCGGCCCCGCCGCCTCTACCCCAGGTCGCCCGGGCCGATTTCGCTCCGACGCCGCCGGTTCGCGGCGCGGCCGCCGACCTCGCCCCCGGCCGTGGCCTCGCCGCGCCCCCGCCGCCGTCTCACGCCCCGCCCGTCCTGAGCTGATCCCACACCGCCGTCCGCGTGCTCCCGCGCGGGCTCGGCCGCGTTCGCGCGGCGTGATCTCTCAGGATTATCACAATGACCGTTTCCAAGCGCGCCGCCACGTCGGCCGCACTCGCCGTCGTCCTTGGCCTCGGCGCCCTCTCTCCCACCCTCGCCCAGGCCTGCGCCTGCGGCTGCGGCGTGTTCGACGTCGGCGACGGGACGCTGACCCCCGCCATGTCTCCCAGCGGGTTCACCGCCTGGTTCCGCTACGGATACATGGACCAGAACCGCAACTGGCAGGGCGACGCCTCCGCCCCGGCGTCGGACAACACCGACAAGCGGATCGAGACCCACTTTTTCATCGTTGGCGGCGAGTATGTGATCAACCATCGCTGGACGGTGATGGCCGAACTGCCGCTGTTCGACCGCAGCTTCCATTCCCTAGACGACGGAACCAAGTTCGGCCCCGAAGGGACGCCGTTCACCAGCCGCGTCACCAGCCTGGGCGACCTGCAGCTCACCGCGATGTACACCGGCCTCGCGCCCGACATGTCCACCGGCCTGAGCCTGGGGGTGAAGCTGCCCACAGGCGACGACGTCGGCCCGACCGGCCCCCTCGGCGGCCTGACCTATGACCGCGACACCCTGCCGGGCACGGGCAGCACCGACCTGATCTTTGGCGCCTATCATGTCGGCAAGGTCACCGGCGACGGAAGGCTCGCCTGGTTCGTCCAGGCCAGGTACCAGGCGGCGGTGGCGACCCGGGACGGTTATCGGCCAGGCAATGAGTTCAACAGCGCGGTCGGCCTGACGTACGATCTGGGGCGCTTCGGCAGGATCTCGAAGGTCGCGCCGATCCTGCAGCTGATCAACAGCCAGCGCGAGCACGACAGCGGGGGCAATTCCGACCCCCTGAACTCGGGCTATGAGCGGCTGCTGATCTCGCCGGGGATCGAGGTTCGCTCGGGGCGGGTCCGCCTGAACGCCGACGTCGCCCTGCCGGTCTTCCAGCATGTGCGCAGCGCCGCGAGCCTGGCCGTCGCCGACTCGGTCGGCCAGCTCGTCGCCCCGGCCCTGGTCAAGGTCCAGCTGAGCTACGGCTTCTGAACCGCGGACCGAGCCCGATCGCGACGCCGTCGCGACAACTGTTTCCAACTCAATTCAAGTCGCCGATCTCGCGCCGCGCGCGCGGCGGCGACCCGGAGTCCCTATGTCGTCAAACCTTTTCCTGTCCGTCAGCGCCCTGGCCCTGGCGACCCTTTTGGCCACCGCCAACGCCCATGCGGACGACTTGGCCTCAACCGCTTCGCGCCAAGACGTTCTGCTTGACGCCGTCACAGTCAGCGCCGGCCGGGGGACCGAGTTGAAGACCCTCGATGTGAGCACAACGACCATCAGCCGAACTCAGGTCCAACAGGCGCCCGAGACCACGATCGACCAGATCGTCAACAAGATCCCCGGCGTGTTCACCTCGCAACAGCCGTCAGCCCAGCTGCACCCGACCGGTCAGGAGTTCAGCATCCGGGGCTTCGGCACCACCACCAACGTCAATACCCTGGTGATGGTCGACGGCGTGCCGATGAACGACCCCTACTTCCGTACGGTCGACTGGGGTCAACTACCCGTGGGACAGGTCGATCGTATCGAGGTCATTCGTGGTGGCGGCGCCTCGAGCCTGTGGGGCAATCTGGCCATGGGCGGCATCGTCAATGTCATCACGCGCCGCCCAGGCGTCGGCGACAACCTTCTCCAGGTCAGCTACGGCGGGTTCAACACCTACACGGCCGACGCCTCGCTCGGATACGCTCTGACCGACAGCCTCCGGGTCGGCGTCACCTATGACGTCGCCAAGACCGACGGCTACAACCAGACTCCTGAAATCTATCGCAACCCGAACATGGACGCCGCCGCGTCGCAGAACACCAACGTCTCGGCATCGCTGGTCTACGTCCCCAGCG
>CAIQDO010000100.1 GCA_903870555.1 uncultured Caulobacteraceae bacterium | reverse complement strand
GGCTCTGGCGGCCCGGGGAAACCTGTCGCGCCAGACCCTCGAACGCCTCGCCGAGGCCGACGCCCTGCGCTCCCTGGGCCTGGATCGCCGGGCCGGCCTATGGGCGGTGAAGGGTATCGCGCCGGAAGCCAAGGTCGAGAGCGAAGCCCCGCTGCTGGCGCTGATGGGACCACCGGCCGAGGCCCGCGTCACCCTGCCCGCCATGCCTCTGCCCGCCCATGTCGCCGAGGACTACCGCACCACCAGCCTGTCGCTGAAGGCCCACCCCTGCGCCTTCTTCCGCCCGGCGCTGACAGGCCTCGGGGCGGTGACGGCGGCGCGGCTGCGGACCCTTCGCGATGGCGTCCGCCTGAGCGTCGGCGGCCTGGTGCTGATCCGCCAGCGGCCGGGCACGGCCAAGGGCGTGGTGTTCGTGACGCTTGAGGACGAGACCGTTTCGGCCAATGTCTTGGTGTGGAAGGACGTGTTCACCGCCAACCGCCGCGCGGTTATGGGCTCGCGTTTCCTGGTCGTCCACGGCCGCCTGCAGAAGGCCGGCGAGGTGATCCACGTGGTCGCCGAGCGCTTCACGGATTTGACCGGGCGGCTGGGGGAGATGAGGGCGGAGGGGGAGGCGGCGGAGCGGTCCGAGACGACGTTTACGGTGCGGCTGGCCCGCAGCCGCGACTTTCACTGAGCAACGGCCGCGCGCAGGCCGGTCGGATAGACCGAGGCCCTGGCGTTCAGAAAGGTTCGAATCCTTCGTCGAACTTGTCCTTGAGCCCGGTTTTCTTGGACGCCTTTTGCCTAGACACCGCTCCCGGCGGCGGATTCGGCGAGGCGGAAGAGGGGGCGGCGGCGGCGGGCGCCGGAGGTTGCGGCGCCGGGGACGGCGAGCCGACCCTGTCCCTGAGCTCGATGATGCCGGGCTTGAACTTCGCCGGGTCGAAGTCCGTGTTCAGGGTTGCCATGGCCAGGGTGTCTGTGGCCTTGGTCACCGACACAGTTCCCACGGGCGTTTCCAGGCGTCCCAGGGACTGACCCGTCTGCGGGTCTGTGACGGCGTCGCCGAGCAGTACGGCCTGATAGACCTGCCCCGTCTCGATACCCGGTTGGCCCTGGCTGAGAACCACGTTGCGGCCGTCGAGCTTGATCACCGAAACCGGGAAATTCTTCAGGATGAAATCGCGGGTGAAGTCGTTGGAGACCTGGCTGAGATAGGTGCGGATGTTCTCCACGCCCACTTTCTGCGAGTTGTACACGCTGGGCGGAGAGTCCGGCAGCGTCACCGAGTAATGCTTTGAGAGTACCAGCTGCCCCGTGGCCACATTGACGACGTTGAAGGTCAACTCGATCGCGCCATCATAGGAGTTCAGCGACCGCCCTGAATATCGGAGAATGCGCGAGTGTTTGACATAATTCAGGGAGTCGATCTTGGGGATGATGATGATGTCGGCGGTGATGCGTTGGCCGAGTTTGGCCAGTTCGGCCTGACCGGCGTTGCCGTCCGAAGCGTGCGCCAACTCCGAGTCGGCGTCCTGGTCGAGGCTGCGGTTGATCACCACGAAGCGCTTGGAGTCGTTGATCGAGCCCATCACGGCCGACCGGATATCTTCCGACGCCTCGGGCGCTGACAGGACTTGGTCACCGATCACGTAGCGATCGCGCAAGGTGTGCGGCGCGGCAATGACAACCTTCGGCAGCTTCCCGGTATTGGGGCTCTCGTACTTGTTCAGCGAGACGTGCAGCTTCACCGTCCAATGGTCGCCCTGCTGGTCGGCGCTGTCGATGCGGAAGGTTTTCACAACGCCCTTGGTCAGGGAGGTGACGGTGTCGTTGGTGATGCCGAAGTCGCCCTTGCCGTCGGGCGTGGCGAGCGAACCGTTGCTGTTGATGTTGACGCCGACGATCGGCGTGCCGTTGGTCTCCTGAGCCGCCAGGTTCAAGGCGTCGAGGATGGCGGCGTTGCGTGTCGGACCGATGCCGTTGGCGTCGATTTCCACGACCTTGACGCTGCCCAGATCCGGCATCTCTTTGGAGAACTTCTGGCCGTCGCCGCCGCCGACCTTGTTGCAGCCGGCGAGCGCTACGGCGAGGCCACAGAGCACCAAGAGAAATCGCAATCTGGCCATCGCCGCGCACCCGTTCCTATTGGTTTGAAGTCGGCGAGCCGTCTCAGCGGACGCCCGCGCCGCTCAGCCGGTTGATGAC
Organism: uncultured Caulobacteraceae bacterium; assembly: GCA_903870555.1. GTDB lineage: Bacteria > Pseudomonadota > Alphaproteobacteria > Caulobacterales > Caulobacteraceae > Acaudatibacter > Acaudatibacter boreus. The sequence continues at coordinate 2,393 of CAIQDO010000100.1, read as the reverse complement.
TTCCTCGCCGGTGCGCTGCGACGCCTCGAACATCGCGTCGGACAGGGCCTTGGTGGCGGTGGGATTGCTGGCGCTGCCGTCCTTTTGCAGGGTGGCGACAACGTCCGCGAAGCGATCGCTCACGTCGAGAATCTTGGCCTTGACGTGGACGGTATATTTCGGCGAGCCCGTGACGTCGTCATGCATCGAGCCGTCGACCAGCGCGTCGCCGACGACCAGATACTGGAAGCCGCACTGGCGGATGGCAGCGACGAGTCTGTTCATCACGTCGGTGCTCAGGTCCTGGTCGACCGCGCCGAAGCTCCGCGCGACCAGATCGGGGTTGGGGGCCTGCTTTCCGACGCACGGGTCCGCGAAAATATTGGTATAGTGCGTAATCTTGATCCCAGCGTTGCGAAACACGTCGGACAATTCTGCATTGAGGCCCTCGGACGACATGTTGCGGTATTTCAGGTCCGTGGCGCGCCGCACCGTGGTTCCCCTGGCCTTTACGCTCTGGACGTCTCCGACATCGGTGACGCTCGACGTGGTGAGGGCCTCCTTGGTATGGGTGGCGACGTCGGCGCGTCCCGACACCGTGAGGTTCTCTTGGTAGCTGTCGTCGACCCTGCCTTGCGCGTCTCCATAGCCTTCTGAGGACGCCACCCGCGCGCTCACGCCCACCCGGGACTTGCCCGAGCCACGAAATCTGTCCTCAGTCACGGTCGTGTTATCGACACCCTGGCGCGCGTGGGTGGCGTGCTCGCGATCGATCGTGGGGTCGTAGTCTGTCGTGCTCGCCACCTCCTTGACGAGAAAGAACGCCGCGAGCCGCAGCCGCCCGCCGCCCCGGTCGGTCGTCGCCACCGTCGAGGAGCGCGTCAGGTTGTCGATCGCCACCTGGATGTCCTGCTGGTTGCAATCGAACCGGAATCGCGCCGACAGGGTCTTGAGCTTCTTGTCGAAGTTGCGGTCCAGAAGGAGAATCTGACAGCTTCCGAGCAGGCTGCTGGAGAGCTGGGCGTTCTGCTCCTGCGTCAGGTTGCGCACCTTGAGGCTCAGGTCCGGGCGCATCCTGATCACCCGCCAGGCGTTCACGGCCCCATCGAGCTTCGCGCGCTGAATGCCGTCGGGCAGGAGTTTGCTGCTGTCGGAATCGAGCGCCGCCGCGGCCGGTACGATCACCTGGATCGCCTCCACCTGGGCGTGGGCGGACCCGAACGCGATGCAGGATGTCAGCGCCGACAGCGCGGCGACGGCTTTGATCTTGGCCATGATACGGTCAGCCTCCTACAGGTCGGTGAATTGAGGTGAGAGTTCCTTCGACACGTCCTGGAACCCGTTCGCGGCCCCGAGTTCGAAGTTGCGATAGGCGCGGGAGACCTGCGAAACCGTGTCGAGGGACTGATTCACGCGAAGCGCGATGCTCGCCAAGGTCGCGGTCAGGATGATCTTCTGCAGCACGCTGCCTTCGGAATCGACAGCGGCGTAGATGCCCGACGCGACCGCCGCCACCATGGCCGTCTTGGCGACGGCGAATTCCTCTTCGGCCTTGCCGGCGAGGGCGCGTTCCTGGGCCGTCGGCAGGGCGCCGGCCGCCTGAAGTTCGGAAATGTCGCTCGACAAGGCCAGGTTGGCCTGGACGAAGGTCTTGACGCCGCCCTCGCCCCCGAGGCTGCCGCTGGAAAAGTCGTTGGCGAGGCGCTCATATTGCTGAGCCTGTTGGCCCATGCCGATCGCCGCATAGTAGTCGGCCCCCGCCTTCATCGCCTGGGCCTGCGAGATGCGTATCGCCGCGCCGAATATCACCAGCGCCGAGTCGTTGGCGCTGGCCATCGACGGCGCGGTGATCGCCAGGCTGAGGACGGCGACGCAGGGCAGGATTGTCCGGAAGCGCGATTTCATTGGCTTGATCCGTTGCGGTTCTGAGTGTCGGCGGCGGCCGTCGTCGTGGCGTCCTTGGGCTTGACGACGGCGGCAATCCCCAGCCGTTGCGTGAACAGGCTCTTCCAGTCCTTGGATATCTGACCGACGTCTTTCTGTTTCTTGTCGACGACAGTCGTGGACAGATTGTTCTTGATCCACTTCTTGTCTTGCGTCGTGTAGGCTTCCAGCAACTCTCGCGCGAAGTTCGACGTCAGTTTCTGGTATTCGCTGTATCCAGAGACCGTTCGGTCGCCGGAGAAGCGCAGAGATTTGGAGAATTTGAACGTCCGGCTGTCGATGACCTTGCCTCCGCCGCCCGACGGATCGTCAACGTATTCGGAAATCTCCGCCCGGAAGCGACCGCCATAGCCGATCTCCGTCTGCAGTGTGCCTCGCGACGGAAGACTGGGAATGGAGTCGAGGGTGTGCTGATAGCGGGCCGACTTCAGCTTATCGACATAGATTTGGATCTGGTAGGACGGTGGTGG
>CAIQDO010000099.1 GCA_903870555.1 uncultured Caulobacteraceae bacterium | reverse complement strand
CGCCGATCCGCAGATCGCGCAATGGCGGGGTCGGCGCCTCGGGCGTGCCGGCCAGGACCGTCATCAGGAGCTGCAGGTCGCGCACCGAGCGCGCCATCGGCCCGACGACCATCAGGTCATAGTCCGCCAGATAGCCGGGGGGCGCGGCGATGCCCCTTTGCGGGATCAGCCCCCAGCTCGGACGATGACAGGCGACGCCGCAGTACCCCGCCGGAATCCGCAGCGAGCCGCCGATGTCCGCGCCGATCTCCAGGGCGGTGAAGCCGGCGGCCAGGGCGGCGGCCGACCCGCCCGACGATCCGCCCGGCGTAAGCGCCGGATACCACGGATTGCGGGTGACGCCGTAAAGCCTGTTGAACGTCTGATAATCACTGGACCCGGCGGGCACATTGGTCTGTCCCCACACGACCGCGCCCGCCGCGCGGACCCGGGCCACGGCTTCCGCATCCTGGGCCGGCCTTCCGAGCAGCGCTTTCATCCCGCAGCTCGCCGGCAGTCCATCGATGTCGAAGATGTCCTTCACCGTCATCGGCAGGCCCGCGAGCGGACCAAGCGCGTCGCCGCGGGCCTTAGCCTCGTCGATCGCCAGCGCGTCCGCCATGGCCCGATCCGTATCGCGCGCCACGACACAGTTGACCGAGGGATCGAGCCTGTCGGTTCGCTCCAAGGCGGTGCGCAACAGATCCAGCGCTGTGGTCCGCCCCTCTCGCAGCGCGCGGAGTTGGTCGGTGGCGTCGCAAAGCAGGAGCTCATTCATGGCCGATCGCCTTTTGTCGTCCATCGCCAGATCTATGGTTAGCGTAGCCTGAGGCCGATTCCGTTGCGGCTGTCTGCGGGTCTCGCCCAAGCGTCGTTTCGCCTAGGCGCGGTCACGTGGCGTTCGGGCCTTCCGCCGTGGCGGTCGACATCGGAGTCCAAGCGGTCGGCGACACGGTCAGACCAAGCGGTGGCTTTGGGCGGCCACAGCCCTCCGGATCAACGCCGCCAGCCCATCGACGTCGTGATCCCCGACCGGGAAGGCGTGCGGCTCCAGTGCGCCGAGGTCGGACAGGCCCTCGAAGATGTGCGGCGGATAGTCAGGCAGCGGGCCGATGGCGCGGTCCCGCGCCCGGGCGACCGCGACCTCGCGGGGTAGACGCAGCACGATGTAGTCGAGCGCGAGCCCGGCCGCGGCCTGTCGGTATTCGTCAAGAATACCACGGTCCGACAATGCCGTCGACCAGCACCCAATAACCGCCGAGGGCGTAGGCTCGCGCGGCGGCCGCCGTCGCCGCCGTGACGGTGCGGTTCTGATCGTTCGACGCCGGCAGCCAGGGGGCAATGAAGCCCGACCGGATCGCCTCGAAGAACTGGTCGCAGACCAGATGCGCGGCGCCGCCCTCCGACGTCTCGGCGAGCCGCCGCGCCAGGGTGGTCTTGCCCGCGCCCGGGGGCCTGGTGAGGATGGTGATGCGGCCGGCTGTCAGGGCGCCAGTCTCGCCGAGTGTAGCGGCCTAGGCAAATTCATGCGCCTCGCCGTTGTGGGGCCGGGACGCCCCGAGGTCGGAGCGGCCTCCGAATGTCGGCTCTCAGGCGGCTGCCCCGCGACTGTTGACGACCCTTTCCCGGACCTCGGCCAAGTCCGCTTCCGGGCGTTGGTCCCGGACGCTCCGAGCTGCACCCGAAAGCGGACCCTTCCGACGGCTGCTTTGGGGGGGTAGCGCCCGTGCCGTCCCCGTTGGGATGGCGCAGGCAGCGCCGGTGACGTGTCACTTCACCGGAATGATCGGAGTAGTCAGGTCCCCGTCACCACAGACCCACGCGAGCGCCTTCCGAGCGGCAGGGGCGAATGCGGGCGAGCGGACGGAAAGCGGAGCATCCGCCGCCAGGGCGAGGATGCGCTGTGCGGCGGCGACTTGGGACCTAGACTGGAGTCGCTCGAGGCCGACAGCGTCCAGGATACGCTCCGAAGCGACCGGGCTCAGCCGGTCGTGGTTGCCGATCTCGATCAGGGCAGTTCCTGCATCCCTCTTGAGTTGGATCGAAGCTCGCTCTTGGGCCAGCTGGTCGTAGAAGGCCGCGAGTGCCAGTCGCTCGTTCAGCGGCATATGGGGCACAGCGCCCGACTTAACCGTT
>CAIQDO010000098.1 GCA_903870555.1 uncultured Caulobacteraceae bacterium | reverse complement strand
GGTCAACCGCGACCTGTTCACCGAGCACTTCGGCCTGGTCAACGACGTCCTGGCCGAATGGTTCTCGCACCTGCGCGGCCAGACGCGGGTCGGGGTGATGCAGGGGCGGGTGCGGTTCGGCGCGGCGCTGTCCGGCCGCGACCAGAACGCCGTGAACAAGACAATCTCCGGACTGCTGAAGCTGCTCTATCCCGACCCCGCCGCGACGATCACGGACGCCGACCTGGAGTGGGCGGTGCGACTGGCCCTCGAATCACGCCGACGGGTGAAGGAACAGCAGAAGCGCATCGGCTCGGCGGAGTTCCGTAACACCCAGTTCAGCTATGTCATGGGTCTGGACGGCGTCGAGACCTTCGTCTCGACCCCCGAATTGGCCAGCGACGACGGCCTGGGGACCGATCCCCTGCCGCCCGGCCAGGTCTGGGCGATCAGCCCCGGCGACGGCGCCGACAGCGCCGGCCTCGTCCGCATTGAGGTCAACGAGAGCCCGGGTGGCGGCGTGAAGATCCTCAACCAGTCGCCGCCGGCGCCGTTCCGTGAGAGCGTGAAGGTGGCGGAGCAGAACCTCTACGCCCGATCCCGCGAACTTGTCGGCGACCGTAATCCAAGGGAACACGAGTTCGCCGTACAACTGCGAGCCCTGGACGCCAACAAGTCCGGCGCCCACCTGGGCGTGGCCGTGCTGGCCGCCTTCTGCTCCGCCCTGCTGGAAAAGCCCCTTCGTGGCGGTCTGGCGGTGGCCGGCAATGTCACCCTGGGCGGCTCGATCGAGCCGATCCACAACCCCGTCGATGTGGTCGAACTCGCCCTGGCCAAGGGGGCCGCCAACCTGCTGATGCCCGTCGCCTGCCGCAAGGCGCTGATCGACCTGTCGGACGAGGCGGCGACCAAGGTGCAGATCCTGTTCTACGCCGACGTGGGGGACGCGCTCAGGAAGGCCTTGGCGGATTAATCGCGCCTCTTGACATGAATATTGCAATATGCAACCGTTTCTCCCGTGACCCGCGATCCCGCCAACACGCCGCTGCCGCTCGTCGGCCCCGCCCCCCGCGGAGCCGAGGCTGAAGGCGTGTCCGCCGCGCCGGACGCGGCGCGCCTCGCCGGACGCGGCGCGCCTCGCCGATGCGGAGCGCCTGGCCGAGGCCGAGGAATCCGCCGCCATGCTGCGCCGGCTGAGTCAGCTGTCCATGGCCCTCTGCGAGGCCTCGGCCGCCAAGGCGCTCGTCGAGCTCGCCCCCGCGCCGCCCGCGGAGACCGTCCAGCAGGAGCCCCCCGCTCCGCCGCCGCCCTCTCGCCGCGACCCCGCCGAGACCTTCATCCGCATGTCCCGCGTCGTGCGTCTCACCCTGATGGCCCGGGGCAAGGTCGCCGACGAGATCGCCGACCTGCGCGCTGGCCGCCGCCGGCCGGCCGCCAAGGAGCGGGCGACCACCGCCGCCGCAGCGGCAGCAGCCGCCGCCGCCGAGCAGGACGCCCCGGGCTCTCCCGTCGATCCCGACATATGGGACAGGCGCGAGCTGCCGGTGGATCATCCCTCCGCCCACCGCAACAAGCTGCGCGACTGCGTCTATGCGGTCATCAACGCCGACCGGGAGCCCGTTGACTTCGAGGCCCTGGTCGAGCGCCTCGACCGGCTCTACGCCGGTCTGATCGAGGGCGAGCGCTACGACGCCGTCATCCACCGTCCCCTGAAGGAGACGGTCGCCGCCATCTGCAAGGATCTGAACCTTGACCCGGACTGGAGCCTGTGGACCGGCGACGGATTCCCCGATCCGCTGGCGGGCACGAACCGCGGCGGCCGCGAAGGCATGTGGCAGCCCCATGTGGGCAAGGTGAATCAGCGCCGGTTGAAACCGCGAGACCCGCCCGCCGTCTGGCCAGACCCGCCGCCGCCCCTGAAGCCCTGGCAGTCGCCCTATCCCTCCGCCACCGATCCGTGATCGGCGACCACCCGCGCCACCACCGCCGAAACCTTCTTCCCCGTCGGCAGATGCAGGAATTCATTGGGCCCGTGGGCGTTGGACTGCGGCCCCAGCACGCCGGTGATGACGAACTGCGCGCGCGGGAACCGCTTGCCCAGCATGCCCATGAACGGGATCGAGCCCCCCTCCCCCAGCATCGCCACCCCGGCGCCGAAGGCGTCGCGCGAGGCGCGGT
>CAIQDO010000097.1 GCA_903870555.1 uncultured Caulobacteraceae bacterium | reverse complement strand
TGCGCAGTTCCGCCGCCTCCAGGGCGTCGACCGCGATCGAGGCGGCCGCCAGCCGGGCTTCGAAGGCCGCGGTCTCGCCGGCGTCCATCGCTCCGGCGGCGCGTTCGGCGCGGGCCATGGCCCGGATCTTGCCCAGCCGGACCTTGAGGCCGGGCGCGCTGACGCCGCCGCCACGCTCGAACTCCATCAGGTATTTGGCCACCGTCCAGCCCTCGCCGATCCGGCCGACGACATTGGCCTTGTGGACCCGGACATCGGCGAAATAGACCTCGTTCTGGATGTGCTCTCCGGACAGGGAGATGATCGGACGGACCTCGACGCCGGGTGTGGCCATGTCGATCAGCAGGAAGGTGATGCCCCGCTGGCGGATCGCCTCTTCGGAGGTGCGCACCAGGCAGAAGATCCAGTCGGCGTAGTTGGCGTGGGTGGTCCAGATCTTGTGGCCGTTGCAGACGAAGGCGTCGCCGTCGTCGCGCGCGCTCATCCGCAGGGAGGCGAGGTCGGACCCCGATCCCGGCTCCGAATAGCCCTGGCACCAGAAAGTCTCGCCGGACAGCATTGGCGGCAGGAAACGGGCCTGCTGTTCGGGCGTGCCATGGCCGATCAGCACCGGACCGCACATGCCCACCCCCATCGGCGACACCGGCGGCGCGCCCGCCAAGGCCGTCTCCGTCGCCCAGATATAGCGGCGGGTGACGGACCAGTCGCAGCCGCCGAATCTCACTGGCCAGGCCGGCGCCACCCAGCCCTTGCGGTGCAGGATCCGCTGCCAGGCCATCGACGGGACATGGTCGGCATAGACGCTGGTCAGGCCTGCGCCGACCGCCCTGAGGTCGGGGGTCAGTTCGGCGTCGAGGAAGGCGCGGACCTCGTCGCGAAACCGGCGGTCGTCGTCGCTCCAGGCGATGCGCATGGCGATAGGGTCCCTTGGATCAGTTGAGCGCGCAGATCGTTCCGGCCGCGGCGTCGGTGTATGCGCCCTTCGACCAGGCGATTTCGCCATTGACCACAACCGTGTCGATACCGATCGCGTCTCGGATGTAACGCATCCCGTCGCCTGGCATGTCGAACACCGGGCGCTCCGCGCCCCGGCCAATGGTGGCGGCGTCGAACACGACCACGTCGGCGGCGAGGCCCTCGCGCAACACGCCGCGATCCTTGAGTCCCCAGATCTCGGCGGTGTCCGAGGTGATCTTCTTCACCGCCGCCTCAAGGGTCAGGGCGCCGGCCTTGCGGACGAATTCGCTGAACAGATAGCCGGTGTCGCCATAGGTGGCGAAGGAGGCCAGATGAGCCCCGCCGTCGCTGGCGCCGATGTGGACATGGGGGTTGGCCAGCATCGGGCCGATCCGGGCGGTGTCGTCGTGGCCTCGCGACGCGGCGAGGAAGGCGACGTCGAGGCCGTTCTCCAGCGACAGGCTCAGCAGGGCCCGCACCGGTGTCTCGCCGCGTTCGGCGGCGATGCTCGACAGGGTGCGTCCGGCCAGTCCGGCGGGGGCGCGATCGCCGCCCCGAACGATCAACGCGCCCATCAGGCGTTCGCCGCCGTCCGGGCCGGCGTCGGCAATCATGCGTTCGACCGTGGAGGGGTCGGTCAGGGCCGCGAGACGCTGCTCGAGCGGCAGGCGCAGCACCCGTACCCAGCGGGGCAGGCGGGCGAAGAACAGGCTCGGCCGCAGCAGGGAGAAGCTGATGTCGATCGGTCGGGTCTGCACCTGCGGCCAGACGCGGGCGCCGCGGGCGAACTGCTCCTCGACCCGGGCCAGGGCGCGCGGGGCGGCGTCGGGCGTGGCCTGGCTGTCGAATACCGGTGAGAAGGTCGTCGGAATGCCGTGCGCCAGCGACAGGTCGGCGAGCTGGTCGATGCGGGCGATGGTGATGTCGACATCGTAGAATTCGGGCACGATCTGCAGCATCCGGCCAAATTCACCGAGGACGGCGCACAGCCCGTCCAATTCCTCGAAGGCGGCGAAGCGGCTGGGCACCGGCCGGCCGTTCTCATCGACATCGACGAAGCTGGTCGACAGGCCGACGGCGCCGGCCTCAAGGCAATCCCGCAACAAATCGCCCATGGCGGTGATCTCGTCGAGACGCGCGGCGCGCTGCTGGGCGTCGGCGCCCATCACCCATTGGCGGATGACGCTGTGGCCGACCAGGGGGGCGACATTGATCGCCAGCCGCGGCTCGATGGCGGCGCGGTAGCCGGCGAAATCCTCCCAGGTCCAGTCGAAGGCCTGGGTGAAGGCCTCCGGCGGCATCTCCTCGATCTGCTGGAACATGCCGATCACGCCGGGGCGGTCGCCGGCGCGAAGCGGGGCCAGGGACAGGGAGCAGTTGCCAGGCACGATCGAGGTGATCCCGTGTTCAAGCGCGGGCTTGGCGGCGCCGTCCCACAGCAGCTGCACGTCGAAATGGGTGTGGGGGTCGATGAAGCCCGGGGCGACCAGCCGGCCCGTGGCGTCCACGGTCCGGCGGGCCTCGCCCGGCAGGTCCGGGCCGACGCTGACGATCCGGCCGCCGGTGATGGCCACATCGGCGAGAAAGCCCGGGGCGCCCGTCCCATCGGCCACCAGTCCGCCCTTGATCAGCAGGTCATACATCGTTCAGCCCTCCCAGACCGTCGTTGTCGTCGTCATCGCGGCTCGTTCGAGCCAGAATCGTCTGTTGCAGAAGTTCCCGCCATGGCCGTCCGACCAAAGCCGCCAGATCGCCGACGCCCTGGTTGGCCATCAGACGGAATCCCGTGCAGCCATCGAGGACCACCGGCGCGACCACGCCGTTTTCGTGTCGCACCCGAACCACCATCTCGGCCTGGCCGTCATGGCCCGCGGTAATTTCCGCGCCGACGATTACGGCCTGCCCGTCCGCGATCATCCCCTCGGAGGCTCGACGAACACCACGTCGCTGCCGAGCAGAAGGCCGGCCGGGCGTCGCATGGCGAAGATGTGGAGGTTCCAGCCCTTGATGCGGTCGACGGCGTTTTCGAGCGGCTGGTCAGGCATGGCGCGGGCTGCCAGCTGTTCGACGGTCTCGTCGATGCGCGGCCTCAGGAACCGTCGCTGGGTGGTGAGAGTTGTGTCCATTTGCCGCCGCCCCATGTCGTTGCTATGTGGATTGTCAGGAATCGATCCGACGATCAACCGCCCAGGCCACGCGAGCCGTCCGCGCCGTTGATGCAGGTCAATGCCCCGATAGCTGGCCAGTCCAAAATAAACGGGGATGACCGACAAGCCTGAGCGTCGGCGGCTCAGCGTCGCGTGGCGGCTTTCCCAGCCACGACATCGAGAGGAACTGCGCATGGAACTCCGATTGATCCGCCGACCCGCCGCGAGCGCCGCAGTCGCCACGGTATTGGCGCTGCTCACCGCGGCGCCAGCGCTGGCGGCTGGAGATCCCGGTCATGGCAAGACTGTTTTCGCCCAGCAGTGCGCCATGTGCCACACCGCCACCAAGGGCGGCCCGGCGATCCTGGGTCCGAATCTGTTCGGCGTGGTCGGTCGAAAGGCCGGGACCGTCGCCGGTTACAACTATTCGCCGGCCATGAAGGCGGCCGCCTGGGTTTGGAACGAAGAGCGCCTGACCGCCTATCTTCCGGGTCCCCGCGTGCTGGTGCCCGGCACCAAGATGACCTACGGCGGCCTGCACAATCCCGCGCAACTCGACGATCTCATCGCCTATCTGGCGGGTCAAAAATAGTCCTGGCCACGGAGCGCGTGACCGATCAGGCGTAGTCGAACAGAGCCATCAGACCGAAGTCCATGTGAAGCTGCTGGTGGCAGTGGAACAGGGTGCGGCCCGGATTGTCGGCGACAAAGTCGACCTCGACCCGCTGATAGCCGCCCAGCATCACCACATCCTTGACGACGCCGGCTGTTGGCCTGCCAGCCACCCCCGTCAGTTCGAAGCTGTGACGGTGAAGGTGAATGGGGTGAATGTCGTCGCTGGCGTTGTGCAGTCGCAGGCGGTAGCGGCGCCCGCGACGAAGCTTGAACATCGGCTCCATCGTCTTGTCCGAGAACGCCGCGCCATTGATCGTCCACTGGTTGAACCCATCGAGGGCGGCGTTGTTCTTGGCGATTGTCAGATCGAGGGTCTCGTCGGGCGGGGCGGCGGCGGCGCCTGATCGGCCGAAAGCCGTATAGTCCCAACCCGATTTCGGCGGCGGCATCCAGCGCGGGGCGCCCTTTTCGCCGGCGTATTCGACCACCACGCCCATGCCGTGCGACCGGTCGTCGTCGCCGACGTCGCCGAGCACCCAAACCCCGGGATTGTCCATCTGGACCACGGCGGAGACCCGCTCGGCCGTTCCCAGCCAGATGACCGGCGTCGACAGGGCGGTGGGGACGGGATTGCCGTCGAGGGCGACGATCTGAAAGCGATGGCCGGGCAGGGCGAGTCCGCGGATCTCGGTGGCGCTGCCGTTGAGAACATGGAACAGCACCCGCTCTCCGGCGCGGACCCGGATCGGATCGCCATGGCCGAGCATCCGGCCATTGATCGAGAAAAGGCCGTAGCCGACCTCGAAGCCGTGCGGCTTGCCGCAGACCAGTGAAGCGGCCATGGTCTTCTCTCCCTGAGCCTTCAAGACCGCGTCCGGCCCGGCCGGGATCAGGAAATCCTGGTCCATGTCGCCGCCGCGGCTGAACGTCGGGTCGAATTCCTTCAGCGTGAGGAAGACCTCCCGGTCATATCGGCCGGGATCATGACGAGGCTGGATATAGACCGGCCCGACCTGGCCGCCATACTGACCCGCCGTGAGATCGGCCCCGGCGCGCCGGTGAGAGTGATAGAATCGCAGTCCGGGCGGGCCGGGCGTGAAGGCGATCCGGCGGGATCCGTGGGCCGGAATGAACGGCGTGCCTTCCTCGGCGGAGCCGTCGACATCGACCGGCAGCTTCTGGCCGTGCCAGTGAACCTGTTCGGGACTGTCGGTGTCGTTGTGAATATCGACGACGACCCGCTTGCCTTCGGTAAGGCGGAGCAGAGGGCCCGGAAATTGCCCGTTATAGGTGGTGGTCGAGATGATCTTGTCCGGCGCCAGCTCTACAAGGCTGGTGGCGATCCGGAGCGTGTGATCCGCCTTGCGGCCAGCCTCGGCGATCCTTGGGGCGCAGCCAACGGGCAGAAATCCAGCCGCTAGGGCCGCGGCGCCGGTTCTCAAGAGATTTCGGCGATCGATCGACATGGGCGCCTCCGCCGGAGGGGCCGGCCCGTCTCATCGCCCGAAGGGGCGCGGCGGGCCTATGGCGAACGCGACTGCGTCCCTACGGCTTGGCGGACAGCTTGGCCCGGAGGAGGTCGCCGATCAAGATCGCGGTGGGCTCCAGAATCTCCACGTCGTTCAGGGCGTCGGTCGCGGCGCCGCGGGCGAAATCGATCGCGTCGGCGTCGTGCGCTTCCTGGCCCGCGAACTGAAGTTCGTTCAGCACAGCGATCATCTCGGTGTGTTCCACGAAAATGAGTTCGCGATCGGCGCGAACGCGGTCCGCCATGACCACCGCCCACTGCATGTCGGGCGTGATCTTGCCGTCGACGAGGTAGGGCAGCAGGCTCAGGGGCGGCATGATGTATTCCGCCTCGCGCGCGTCATGCTTCTTGAACAGGGCGACGGCCCTGCGCGCCGCTTCGCCGACCTTGCCGGGGTGACTTGAGAGGGCTGTGAGATGCTCGATGTTGTCGCGGTGTTCCGCGGTCTGTGATTGCGGAATCTCATGGACCGGCGGGGCCGGCTGGGCCTGGGCGAAGCCGACGCAAACTGTCCAGGCCAAGGCGGACACCGCCGCCAGCCTCAACGCCGTGGATGACCTGGCACGCATGGGTAGTCCTCCAAACCGCACGTTTCCGCAGGATCGCTCCAGTGTGGAAAACGGTTGGTTCCCACCTTGTCACAGCCTGCCTGATCACCGCTTGACCTGGATCAACCGGCGCCTCGCGCGCGGACAAGGCTAGGGCGTTTCCCTTAAGGGTATCGTCTGGGCGGCCAGATTTCCAAAATGCCGCTAATCCTGACGCTGGCCGATTTCATGGCGGTTAACTCGTTAGGGAGACGGATTTCATGCGCCTTGGATTGAAGACTTTGTGGGCGATCGCCGCGCGCCTTGCGCCGACGGTTCTGCTCGCCTTTTCGCTGCAGGCCTTGACAGTCTCAGCGGCACGGGCCGTGCCCGCCTTCGCGGTTCAGACTGGTCAGGCCTGTCAGGCTTGCCACGTCGGCGGCTTCGGTCCGCAACTCACCCCCTTCGGCCGTAACTTCAAGCTGCATGGCTACACCAGCCGCGCGGGTGGTTTCACGCTGCCGATCTCCGCGATGCTGGAAGATTCCTACGTCAACACGCGGAAGGACCAGTCGCCCCCGCCGGCCCCCGGCTATGGTGGCAACAACAATTTCACCCTCGACCAGATCAGCCTGTTCGTGGCCGGAGGCCTGGGCGACCACCTCGGCGCCTTCATCCAGACGACCTACGACGGCATCGCCAAGGCCTTCACCTGGGACAACGTCGACGTCCGCGCCGTAACCACGACGACCATCGCCGGCAAGGACACGGTCCTGGGTCTGAGCGTCAACAACAACCCCACCGTGCAGGACGCCTTCAACACGGTGCCGGCCTGGAGCTTTCCCTATGCCGCGTCGGGCCTTTCGCCCTCTCCCGCCGCCAGTCCCCTGATCGGCAATCTCGCCCAGACCAGCCTCGGCGTCACCGCCTACGCCTGGATCGACAACCAGTTCTACATCGAGTTCGGTGGCTATGAATCGCCGACCCAGAGGCTGCTGACCCAACTTGGCGCCGCGCCGTCAATGTCCATCCAGGGCTTTGCCCCCTATGGCCGGGTCGCCTGGCAGAAAACCCTGCCCAACAACAGCAATATGGAAATCGGCGCCTTCGTGCTCGACGCGGGCATCAATCCTGGCCTCGACACCTCGACAGGTATGAGAGATCACTACACCGATCTCGGGCTAGACGCCTCCTATCAGGCGTTCCGGGACGACAAGAGCGTTTTCACGGTCAACGCCCGCTACACGCACGAACACCAGAGTCTCCATGCCTCCCAGGCTCTCGAACAGGCCGCGAATGTCGGTCAGACGCTTGAGGATCTGCGCTTCGACGCCTCCTACTATTGGCATGATCGTGTCGGCCTGACGGTCGGCGCCTTTGACACCTGGGGGTCCAGCGACGACATCCTTTACGGCGGCAACGTGGTTCCGCGGCCCGACAGCTCCGGCCTGCTGTTCCAGATCGACGGCACGCCGTTCGGCGGCGACGGCGACAAGAACCCGCTCGGGAAGCGGTTCAACATCCGCGTCGGCGCCCAGTATACCGACTACCTGAGCTACAATGGCCTTGGGCGTGGAGCCTCGGACAACAACACCTTCCGCGTCTTCACCTGGATCGCCTATTAGACGGTCGCCGCGAGTCGGCCGACGGAGGGCCTTTCTGCAGCCCGCCGCCTGAGAATGGAGGCGGTGGGCTGTGGACAGGGACCAGACGGCGAAGCGCGACGGAGTCCAGCTTGCGCCGGATATCGACCTCTGGCTGCGGTCGGGCGCCGGCTGCGGGTCATCCTGTCAGGGGGTCATTGAGACCTCCATTTCCTGGATCTATCTGTTCGCCGACAAGGCCTTGAAGCTGAAGAAGCCGCTCGATCTCGGCTTTCTGGACTTCTCCACCTGCGACAAGCGCGAGTGGGCCTGCGAGCGGGAACTGGCCTTCAACAGCCCCGCGGCGCCGGACATCTATCGTCAGGTCCACGCCATCACCCGTGACGCCCACGGCGCCCTGGCTTTCGATGGCGACGGTCCGGCGGTGGAATGGGCGCTGGAAATGCGCCGGTTCGACGAGTCGGCCACGCTCGCCAACAGGCTTTCAGTGGTCGACGGCGCCTTCGCCGAGGCGCTCGGGCGGCGGGTGGCGCGGTTTCACGCGACCGCGGCGCCTGGAACGATCGGCGGCGGGGCGGCCGGCCTGAATTTCGTCCTGCGGTCGAATGCCCATCTGCTGCGCGAGGCGGCGCCGCATCTTGGCGGTGAGGCGGTGGAGCGGCTGCTGGCCGCCACGGATCAGGCGTTCGAAGCCATGACGCCTCTGCTGGATCGACGCCTTGAGCTCGGCTTCGTGCGCTGCTGTCATGGCGATCTTCACCTGGGCAACATCCTGCTGGAGAATGGGCGTCCGGTGCTGTTCGACTGCATCGAGTTCAACGACCGGCTCCGGCAGATCGACGTGCTCTACGACGTCGCCTTTCTGCTGATGGATCTCGGCTTCCGCGGCGCGCCCGAGGCCGCCAACCGAGTGCTCAACGGCTGGCTCGACCAGGCCGCCAGGGACTTCGATCCGGCTATCTGGGAGGGGCTGGCGGCGCTCCCGCTGTTCCAGTCGGTGCGGGCGGCGGTGCGGGCTCATGTCAATGGCCTTGAGGGCCGGCATGACGAGGCGCGCCGGTATCTCGCCGCCGCCGAAGCCCACCTCGTGACGCCGCCGCCGCGGCTGGTGGCGATCGGCGGCTTGTCCGGGTCTGGCAAGTCGACCCTCGCCCGGGCGCTCGCTCCGGGATTGGGCGGACCTCCCGGGGCGGTGGTCCTGCGCTCGGACGAGATCCGCAAACGGCTGTGGCGTGTCGAACCCACCGACAGGTTGCCGCCCGACGCCTATAACGCTCAGGCCAGCGAAGCGGTCTATGGCGAGCTCTACGCCGCCGCCGGCGCCTGCCTTGGCGCGGGGCGATCCGTGATCGTGGACGCCGTGTTCCTGCGCGCGGGGGAACGACGACGCGCGGAAGCGGTCGCGAACAGCCAGGGCGTCCGGTTCGATGGCGTCTGGCTGGAGGCGTCGCCGGACACGCTTCGGCGGCGGATAGAGGCGCGGGTGGGCGACGCCTCGGATGCGGACGGTCGGGTCCTGGGCCTCCAGCTTGCCGAGGACCCAGGCGAGATCGACTGGCTCAAGCGGTCGGAGGCCAACACACCGACCGGCCTCGCCGAGATTCAGGAGCGCCTGCGCCTGTCGCGGTCCGAGGCGATGGATTGATGGCGGTGGAAGCTTGGCTTCACCTGTGTCCACCAGCCTGAATTCGACTCCGGTAAAGCCCTTAGGGAGTGAGACTGTGTTGGCGGGATCGTCGACCGGACCTAGAGTTACCGCCACGACCAATGACTTTGGACGGCTGGGGAGCGGCCACCAACACATGACCTACGCAGCGGTAATGACCCATATCCGGCCCGAGCCTGAGGCGTCGCCTCGGCTCGCCTGCGCCAAGGCCATGGCCCTGCGCTTCGGCGCTCGCCTGATCGGCGTGGGGGCGGAGATGATTCCGCCGCTGGCGTTCGACAACGGCTTCTACTCCGTCGACGCGGAGTGGGTGACAGCCATGCGTGACAGCATCGAGGGACAGTTCAAGGTCTGCCGGGACATCTTCACACGGGAGACCGAGGACCTTCCCGCCGGCCATGCGTCCTGGCTGTGCGGCATCGATTCGCCGACGCCGGCCATCGCTGCGGCGTCGCGGTCCGCGGACCTGATCATCGCCGGCGGCGCGCCGCGCAAGGGCGCCAGTCCCTATCGCGACGTCGCCCCGGCCGAACTGGCCCTGCAGGCGGGTCGACCGGTGCTGGTCGCACCGCCAACCGCGCCGACCTTGAGCGCCGCGAAAATCATGGTGGCCTGGAAGGACACCCGCGAGGCCCGCCGCGCGCTCACAGACGCGATGCCGTTCCTGCTCGCAGCCGAGGCGGTGCTGGTGCTTGAAGTTTGCGACCACGACGCCTTGGCGGACGCGGAGATCCGGACCGGAGACGTCGCCGACGCCCTGCAACGCAGAGGCGTGAAGGCGACGGCCAAGGCCGAGGTCCACGGACACGCCCTGGCGAGCCAACGCCTGCTCGACAAGGCCCGCGCCTTCGGCGCCGACCTGATCGTGCTCGGCTGCTATGGTCACTCGCGTCTTGGCGAATGGGTGTTCGGCGGGGTCACGCGCGACCTCCTGGCCCAGGACGAGGCCTATCTTCTTCTCAGCCACTAGGCGGTTGACCCGAACCCGCGGATCTCGATCGGCGGCAGGGTTGTATGTTCCTTCGGGTCCTTCGCCCCGAAACCAGTAGCGTCCCTTTCCTCAATCCCAGCCAGGAGCGCTTATGACCTTGGTCGAAAGCCAGACCCTTCAGGCCCGCCGTCGCGAACTTTTGGACACCTACGGCGTCCGCGCCCCGCGCTACACGAGCTATCCCACCGCGGTGCAATTCACGCCGACGGTGAACGCCGATCTTTACGCCCAATGGCTGGCCGAATTGCCCGTCGATGAGGCCGTCTCGCTCTATGTTCACATCCCCTTCTGCCGGCGACTGTGCTGGTATTGCGGCTGTAATACCCGGGTGGTGAATGGCGGCGCCTCGATCAGCCGCTATGTCAGTCGACTGCGCGACGAGTTGGCTCTCGCCCAGGCAAGGCTGCCGGGCCGGTTGCCGGCGAGCCAAATACACCTTGGCGGCGGAACGCCGAATGTCCTGACCCCCGACGATCTGACCGCCCTGTTCGGCGGCCTGCGGGAAGTGTTCGATGTGGCGCCCGACGTCGAAATCTCGGCGGAAGTCGATCCTGTGGTGTTCACCGAGGACTGGGCGCGCGCCGCGGTCTCCCACGGTCTTACCCGGGTCAGTCTCGGGGTTCAGGATCTCACGCCGGCGGTTCAACGCGCCGTAAACCGAAACGAGCCCTTCTCGGTGATCGTCGACGCCGTTGGTGTGCTCCGCCGGCTCGGTCTGAAGTCGGTGAATTTCGATGTGATGTACGGCCTGCCCCGGCAGGGTTTCACCGATGTGCTCAACACCCTGGATCAGCTCCTGACGCTTCGTCCGGACCGGCTGGCGCTGTTCGGCTATGCCCATGTCCCGTGGATGAAATCCCATCAGAAGCTGATCAACGACGCGGAACTGCCCGACGCCATCGAACGCCTCGACCAAAGCGAGGCCGCCTCGGAGCGTCTCGTCGCCGAGGGCTACGTTCGCATCGGCCTGGATCACTTCGCCCTGCCTGGCGACACCCTGGCCAAGGCCGCCGAGGACGGGCGGGTGATGCGCAACTTCCAGGGCTATGGCGCCTCGGGACCGCAGACGTTGCTGGGTTTCGGCGCCTCGGCCATCAGTATGCTGCGCGAGGGGATCGTCCAGAACCAGTCGGCCGAACTGGCCTGGGGCCAGGCCGTCGACAAAGGCGTCCTGCCGACCGCTCGCGGAGTCGCCCTGACGGCCGAGGACCGCCTTCGCGGCGAGGTGATCGAGCGGCTGATGTGCGAATTCACCATCGATCTGGACGAGGTCACCGCCGCCCACGGCTTTGCGAAGGGATTCCTCGGCGGCGCGGAGCCGACCCTCGCCACTCTGGCGGCTGACGGCCTGATCAGTCGTTCCGGGGCGGAGATCAGCGTCACCCTGCTCGGCCGACCCTATGTCCGCGCCGTCTGCGCGGCCTTCGACGCCTATCTGGAGCCCTCCGCCAAGCGTCACGCCCTGGCGGTGTGACCCGGGTCCGCCGACAGCCGGATCACCAACAACGAAAACGGCCCCGGGCGGTTACGCCCGGGGCCGTTGTCTTAATGCGGGTCTGAAAGAGTCGGTCGAACCCGGGACGATGTCGCCCCGGGCCCTGTGACCGTCCGCCTCAGAACTTGTAGATCGCCGCGCCCATGATGGTGTGGACGTTGTACTTGGCCGGGATGTCGCCGGTGAGCACCTGACCGGCGGAGGCGCCGACCAGCGCCCAGTCGGTGGTGTCGAGGCTGTCGTACCGGTAGCTCACATAGAGGGACAGACGCTTGGAGGCGACATAGGAGGCGTGCGCCTTGAACTGATGCTGGTCGGACTTGGTGCTCAGGTAGGGATCGCCGCCGATGGTCTGGCCAGCCTCATTGTTCGCCCAGGTCCCGCTCTGGTTGAAGCCGACGTTGCCGTAGGAATAGACGTATTCGGCGCCGACCTTCAGTTTCGGGGTGATCTTATGCGAGACGCTGACGCCCGCCGTATGGATCTCATAGGTGGTCGTCACGCTGTAGTAGTTGCCACCACCGACCACGCTCTGGTTGTTCAACGCGTTCATCGCCCGATAGGTCTGCAGGTAGGTGTAGAACAGGTGGAATTCGTTGTCGTCGTTTGGGCGATAGGTAAGGTCCGGAGCGATATTGATGCTGCGGTCCTTATTGATGCCGACACCAGGATTTACTGCGCCATTGTAGGTGGCGGCAGGCAGTTTGTACTGGTTGTCGGTGTATTTGGCGTAGAGGCTTAGGGTCGCCTTGGGATTGAAGGCGGCGGTGAACATGCCGGTAACCGCGTCCTGCGCCCGCGCCGCCTCATAAAACGGCACCTGCTGACAGCCGAGGAGCGCCAGGGTCGAGCCGCAGTCCGAAGCGATCTGCACCAGCCACAGGCTGAAGTCGGGCGCGGAGGCGTTGCGATCGGCGTGGGTGTAGTTGATCGAACCCGTCACGGTATCGTTCAACAGAGCGGTCTGAAGTTTGACCGACTCTTCATTG
>CAIQDO010000096.1 GCA_903870555.1 uncultured Caulobacteraceae bacterium | reverse complement strand
GGGAGACGGTTATCGATGTCATGCGATACCTCCGGTTACGATCATGTCTTCGCCCTCGCGCCGCGACAATGCGGCTCTGAGCGACGGTTTCAAGGTCCTCGCGAATGTTGGAGCCGGGCCTGTCACGTTGCAAATGGCTCCAGCTCGGTTTCCGCTATCGGCGCGACCTTCAGACCCGCCTCGCGAACCGCCGCCTCCAGCGCCCGCCAGAGCGGCGTGTCCCACCCGCCCATCGTGCCGGCCCAGTGCAGTAGCGGTCCGGCGAAGCGACGAAAATCGATCTCTGCGACATGAACTTCGGCTCGGTCGACGTCCATGTCCTCTTCCCGCTGATAGGGCTCACGGTCGTTGAGGGTATGGCAGTTTTCGAGGGCCTGCTTGATCGCATCCTCTTCGTCCTTCGCCCAACCCTCCCAACCGAAACCGTTGTCGCAGGCATCGTCGTAGAACTCTGGAGATAGGTGGACAAACCAAGGCAGGCGCGGTTTGGGCGGCGTTGCGGCGACGGTTGGCGCGTCAGACATTTGCGCATCCTCCGAAAGTAAGGACCGGATCGGCCAAAACTCGCGCACATCATGCCATTTTGCAAGCAAAAAGCCGTTTAGGCTCTAGCCGAAAGACGCCCGATAGGTGGCCGGTTCGAGAATCACGGCCCGCTCCAGCGGCGGCTTCAACCTGAACAGGCGGGGGGCATGGCCAAACTCGTAGACGCGATAGATCCGGAACGCTTCGGGACGTTCATCCGACAGGGAACGCTCATTGCTCGACAGAAAGAATGGCGTCGTACGCGTGCCATGGGTGGTCTTGACCTCGATAAGGCGTTCCCGCCCGGATCGATCGAAGGAAAGGATGTCATAGCCCGCGCCGTCGCCGTCCTCCTGCGCCACCCACCGGACTTTTGAGGCCAGATCCCTTCGTTCCTCCGCTGCCAGTCGTGCACGTTCGAAATCCAGGATCAGGGCTTCGCCGGCCCTCCCGAGCGCGCGGTTACGGAAGTCACGTTCGGTGGGATCGAACTTACGCACGAGACGCTCAAGGCGCTCGGGCTTCGGACCCGTCTCTGGATTGGCGCGGGGTGGCGGCTCTTCGTACAGGGTCGCTGCTTCCAATACGCCGGGCGTGACCGATGTCAGATCCATCACCTGATCCAGCGCCAGGGCTGCCGGGTCCGCCGACAGATAGCGATCGATGGCGTCGAAGATCGCGCCCTGGAAATTGAACTTCGGCTTGTAGCCCCGGATAGTCGGCAGGCCGAGTTCCCGCAGCACGGCGGAGATGTTCATGTGCTTGAACTCGACCGATCGGTTCGTACGTCCGATCGCCTCCATCAAGGCGCGGCGGTGGTGCGCCTTCACGAACGCCTGGCCGCTGCGTTCGGCGCGAAGCATGACGAAGTAGTCGGCGACGATGGCGTCGAGCTCGTCGCCGCTCCAGTCCTTGCCGATCTTGTCCTGGTCGGCCACGCGCGCTTTCGTCCTTGTCGATGACGGTGACATTGGGCCGAGCCGCCAGTAGTGGCAACGGCGGATCGCCTTGCACGGAAGCCTTCATCGCGGCGTTGAAATTGGACGCGGATTGGGGAACGGTTGGCCGCCCACGGACCCTGGATGCGAGGCGAACCTTCCGTCGTTCGCCACATTGACATCATGGGCCAAACCGAAGACTTGAGTGAAATCGGGTCCTATCTGGAGTTTGGGTCATGTCCACGTTTCACGTCAGGGTGATCGAAGGGGGCAAGATCGTTCTGCCATCGGCGCTTCGTCGCAAGCACGGCTTCGAGGTCGGCAAGACCCTTGTCGTGGAGGAGTCGTCGGCCGGCGTGACGATCCGCTCTCTCGACGACGCCGTGGCGGCGGCCCAGGCGATCATGGCCAAGGTCGCGCCGGCCAGCCGCCTGCTCTCCGACGAGCTCATCGCGGATCGGCGCGCGGAAGCGGCGCGTGAGTGATCTCCATGTCCTCGACGCGTCGGCCGTTCTCTGCCTGATCCGCGGGGAACCCGGCGCCGATGTGGTCAAGGCGGCGCTTCCCGGAGGGGTCATCAGCGCCGTCAATCTGGCGGAGGTGGTCGCCAAAATGAGCGACCTTGGCATGGACGAGCCTCTGATTGCCGCCGTTCTCGATCCCCTGCGCCTGAACGCCGTCGCCTTTGACGGCGATCAGGCCCGGGTGAGCGGCTTATTGCGGCCGATGACCCGGGCTCGGGGCCTGTCCCTCGGCGATAGGGCGTGCCTTACGCTGGCGGCCCGCCTGGACGCCACGGCCTTGACGACCGATCGCGCCTGGGCCGAATTGCCGGGCGTCGGCAAGGTCGCCTTGGCGCGCTGAGACGTCAGGCGGCCTACCATCGCGGCGTTGAGGATGGAGGCGGATCAGGGGGCTCTGAAGCGCCCGTCTCCGGTCCCCGCCGACGGATTAGCGCCACTAGCCCCGCCAGCGCCAGGGCGGCGAAACCGCCGCCGGCGGCGAAGGTCGCGCCGGCGCCGTAGAGGCTCCACAGTTCGCCGGCCAGGCCGCTGGCGATCAGCAGGGCGAGGCCGCCGGCCAGGTTGAACAGGCCGAAGGCCGTGCCGCGCAGGCGCTCCGGGGCCGCGTCGGCCACCAGGGCGGCGAGGACGCCCTGGGTCAAGCCCATATGCACCCCCCACAAGGCGGCGCCGACGGCGAGGCCCACCACGGTCGGGACGCCGGCCAGGACGACGTCGGCCAGGATCAGGACGGCCAGGCCGGCGGCCAGGGGAATGCGCCGGTCCATGCGGTCCGACAGGGAGCCGGCCGGCGCCGAGACCAGGGCGTAGGTCAGGCTCATCACCACCATCACCCCCGGCGCCAGGGCCAGGGACAGGCCCACGTCGCGGGCACGGAGCACCAGGAAGGCCTCGCTGAACCGGGCCAGGGCGAAGACCACGCCCACCGCTGTCACCGCCCAGAAGGCGGCGCCCATGTCGCGCGCCTCCGACCAGCGGATCGGGGCGGGCCTGGGTCTGGCGGCGGGGGCGGCGGCGGAATGGGGCTCCTCCACCCCGACGATCAGCAGCAGGACGGCGATGGCGGCGGGGATCACGGCCCAGGCGTAGACGGCGCGGATGTTGCCCGCGAGCAGCGCCATCAGGCCCATCGCCAACAGCGGCCCAAGGAGGGCGCCGACCGTGTCGAGAGCCTGGCGCAGTCCGAACGCCGCGCCACGCACCGCAGCGGGGGCGATGTCGGCGACCAAGGCGTCGCGAGGCGCGCCGCGCACGCCCTTGCCGACCCGGTCGATGAAGCGGGCGGCGAACACCGTCAGGGCGCTGGTCGCCAGCGGGAACGCCGGTTTGGAGATCGCCCCCAGGCCGTAGCCGGCCACGGCCAGCCATTTTCGGTGGCCCAGGCGGTCCGACAGCCAGCCGGAAAAGATCTTGACGATGGCGGCGGTGGCCTCGGCCGCGCCCTCCATCAGGCCGACCAGGCTGACGCCCACGCCCAGGGTCCCGACCAGGAACAGCGGCAGCAGGCTGTGGATCATCTCCGAGGAGATATCCATGAACAGGGAGACGAACCCCAGGGCCCAGACGCCCCGGGGCACAGCCCAAACGCCTTTGGGGGACCTTCGCATGAAGTCACCCTAAGGCGTCACGCCTCCAGACGAAACCGGCCTGAAGGCCGGGTCAGGCCCTACGCCGCCACCGCCGTCCGGCTCAGGGCGCAGTGCGACCACAGCTCCGACAGGGCGTTGACCAGGTGGGCGATGTCGGCGTCGCTGTGCATCGGACCGGGCGTGATGCGCAGGCGCTCGGTGCCGCGGGGCACGGTGGGGTAGTTGATCGGCTGGATGTAGACGTCATAGCGGTCGAGCAGCCAGTCGCTGATCATCTTGCACTTCACCGGGTCGCCGACCATCACCGGGATGATGTGGCTC
Source organism: uncultured Caulobacteraceae bacterium (assembly GCA_903870555.1). Lineage (GTDB taxonomy): Bacteria > Pseudomonadota > Alphaproteobacteria > Caulobacterales > Caulobacteraceae > Acaudatibacter > Acaudatibacter boreus. The sequence goes on along the minus strand of CAIQDO010000096.1, from coordinate 8,881 downwards.
TGGTTCTCCATCACCGGGATGCCGGTGGCCACCAGCTCGCGGCGCAGCTTGGCGACACGGTTCTGATGACGCTCCCGCTCAACCTGGCTGGTCTTCAGGTGGCGGATGCTGGTCAGGGCGCCGGCGGCCAGGGCCGGCGAGATCGCCGTGGAGAAGATGAAGCCCGAGGCGAAGCTGCGCAGGAAGTCGCACATCGCCGCCGAGCCGGCGACATAGCCGCCCATCACCCCGAAGCCCTTGGCCAGGGTGCCCTCGATCACGGTGATGCGGTCCATCAGCCCTTCGCGCTCGGCGACGCCGCCGCCACGCGGGCCGTAGAGGCCGACCGCGTGGACCTCGTCGATATAGGTCATGGCGCCGTATTTGTCGGCGAGGTCGCAGATCTCCTTGATCGGCGCGATGTCGCCATCCATCGAATAGACCGACTCGAAGGCGATCAGCTTGGGCCGGTCGGCGTCGAGGGCCGCCAGCTTGCGCTCCAGGTCGACCAGATCGTTGTGCTTCCAGATCACCCGGTCGGCGCCGCTGTGGCGGATGCCTTCAATCATCGAGGCGTGGTTGAGGGCGTCCGACAGAATGATGCAGCCGGGCATCCGGCCGGCCAGGGTGCTCAAGCCGGCCCAGTTGGACACATAGCCGGAGGTGAAGGTCAGGGCCGCTTCCTTGTGGTGCAGGTCGGCCAGTTCCTTTTCGAGCAGGACATGGAAGTGGTTGGTGCCGGAGATGTTGCGGGTGCCGCCCGAGCCGGCGCCGCACTTGTCGAGGGCCTCGTGCATCGCCGCCAGCACCTTGGGGTTCTGGCCCATGCCCAGATAGTCGTTGGAGCACCACACGGTCACCTCGTGCGTGCCATCTTCCCGGTGCCGCGTGGCGCTGGGGAAGCTGCCGGCTTTCCGTTCCAGATCCGCGAACACCCGGTAGTTGCCTTCATGGCGCAGGGCCGTGAGTTGGTCGCGGAAGAAACCTTCATAGTCCATGGTCGTCGGCTCCAGAATGTCAGGCTTGGCCACCCGTCCAGGGCGGCGGTCGGGTTGGCGAAAAGAGGGTCTACGGAGAGGCGTTGGTGTTTTTCGGGACCGCCCAGCGCCACAGGGCGGCGTCAGGCAGGGGCAGCACCATGAAGGCATGCTCGAGCAAGGCCAAGGCGGTCAGGGCGAACAGCAGCGAGGCGCCTGTGACCGCGAAGGGCGTGGCGCCAGGATCGAGGGCCAGCCAGGCCTGCGCCCCCGCCAGGGCGGCGCCGGCGCTGATCGACAGGGGGAACAGGGCGTTGGTCGGGCTCTTGCGCAGATAGCTGGTCAGGTAGCGCAGATGGTCCGGGAAGAATTCCTCGGTAAAATTGGGCACGCCGAGGAAGATGTTCAGCTTGGCGCTCAGCCGGGCGGCCAGCAGCACCGCGAAGGTCCAGGCCCCAACCGGATTGGCGGCGTTCCAGGTCAGCAGGCCGATGGCCAGGGCGGTAAGCCCCAGGGCGGCCTCGTGGTAGATCAGGGTCGCGCTGGCCAGGCCGAAGCGGCGCCAGCCCCTGGCCTCCGGCGGACAGCGCGTGGTGCGCGGGCCGGTGATCATGCCCATCAGGAAGCTGACCTCATGCCAGCCCCAGACGCCCAGGGCGCAGGTGAAGGCGCACATCGCGCCGGCCGGAGTGGCGTCGGTCCGGCTGACGACAAGGCCGTAGATCGCGGCCAGGGCCAGGATCGACGACACGACCAGACTCCAGCGGAAGGTCCGCCGGGGCAGGCGGTCCAGCCACAGGATCGCGCCCGTGCTGAACCACCACAGGAACACCGTGTAGAGGATGGCCGAGGCGATGGCGGCGAAGGTCAAGCGGCGCGCGCTCCTACCAGGCCGGCGCCAGGCGCACGGTGGCGGGCGCCTGGTTGCGGACGGAGGGGAGCAGATAGACACCGAGGAAGGTCACGCCCGCCGCCAGCCTCAGGCCGAGCTTGCGGACCGCGCCCAATACACCGCCCTGGGCCTCCGCATCGGCCATGTCCGCGGTGATCCGGGCCAGGCGGTCGAATCCGGCGCGGAACTTCGGATGGTCGATATCGAGGGTCAGGGGGAACACCTGCTTGGAGATCTCCGAACAGATCCGATAGACACGGTAGTCGTATTCCGTGGCGTTGAGGCCAAGGGCGTCGTGGAACGCGGGTCGGGCGTGGTCGCGGACGTACATGGTGGCGTAAACACTTAACAGGAAGAACTTGATCCATAGGGTGTTGCCGCCCCGCAGCAACTCAGGGTTTGCCCTCATAAGCAGGGCGAAGGCCTCGCCGTGGCGGAACTCGTCGGCGCACCACTCCTTGAACCATTTGAAGATGGGGTGGAAGCGCATCTCTGGATGGCGTTCAAGCTGGCGGTAGATGGCGATATAGCGGGAGTACCCGATCTTTTCGGACAGGTAGACCGCGTAGAAAATAAATTTTGGCTGGAAAAAGGTATATTTCTTGGTCTTGGTCAGGAAGCTCAGGTCGACGCCGATATTGAAGTCCTTGAGGCATTCGTTGATGAAACCGGCGTGTCTGGCCTCGTCGCGGCTCATGTATTTGAACAACGCCTTAACGTCGGGATTCTCCACGCGCTTGACGATTTCCGCGTAAAGCACGCAGCCGGAAAACTCGGCCGTCAGGGAGCTGACGAGGAAGTCGACGAACTCCTCGCGCAGTTTGGGCTCGAGCGAGTCGAGAATGTTCTCGAACGCCTCGGCGCGCTTGAAGTGGTTGCGATTCGGGTCGCTGGCCATCTCGGCGATCAGGGCGTCCCATTCGGCCCGCACCGACGACACATCGAGCCGGTCCATCGCCTTGAAGTCGGTGGTGTAGAACCTCGGGCTGAGCACCGTGTCCTTTTGCGCCAGCCGGGTGGTCTCGCCGACCGTTCTGGGTCTCGCCATTGTTGCTGTGCTCACCTTAGCCTCCCTGGGGTGAAACTGACGTCATAGAGTTCTGCAAGTTCGAAACGCGCGGCCAGGCGGGTCCATTGCCGCTCCAGCCAGCCGGCGCGCTCGATCGTGGCGTCTCGGCGTAGAACGAGCTTCTGACCGAACACCACCCGGATGGGGTCGCCATGAACCCGCACCCGATCGCCGGGGCGCAGGGGGATATCGCCGTCGAGTTCGACATGGGCGTGCAGGCTGAGCTCGGTATGCTCGATCTCGATGGTGCAAGGGGTCTGATGGGAACGCCGACCCAGGAACGGAACAAGACTCATGACGCCGCCATATCCGGGTGCAGCAGCACCTTGAAGGCGTCGCGGTTGCCCATTCCGAAGGCCTGTAGGTCGATCACCCGGCCCGTGCCGGTGTCCTTCAGGAACAGTTGACCACCGGCCTGCTCGAACAGGCGGAAGGCCGGCCCCGAACCGACGCCGTGGAGAAGCCGGTCATGGGCGAGTCCGCGCACCACGCCGCGAATGAAGCCGTTGGTGCCGGGCTGCAGCACCGTCACCACGCGGCCGGCCGCGAGGTCCCTCACGGTGACCGACCCGTCGGCTTCGTCGGCAAATCCGAGGTCGATCGATGCCGTCGGCGCGGCATGGGTGACTGGAATCGGCGCCGTGGTGTAGCCGGTCAGCCGCGCCGCCGCCGTGGCCAGGATCGCGAAGCCGATCATCAGACCCGCGGCGATCAGGGCGGGGCGTGGAAAGGGCTGGGAATCGACTTCGCTCATCGTCTCTTTCCTAGGCCGGCAGGGCGTGCGGCGGTTGGAGGCCGCCGCCGGACACGGTGTCCCGCGCGGCGGGCCCGCCGCGGGTCAACTCGATGGGCGTCTGCGACTGCATCGCCTCGGCCAGCAGGTCGATCGCGCCGCGGGCGTCGGCCAGGGCGCGGAAGGTCGGCTCCGGCGACGCCAGCCGCCAGGGACGGACGTGGGGCCACAGTTGCAGGAAGGCGATCTTGTTGGGCGCCTTCAGCTTCAGGGCCACGTCGCCCGAACCGTCGGCGTAGGCCTTGAGAGAGGCGCCCTCAATGATGCCGAACGGAATATTGATCGCCTTGGTCAGGGCCGCGCCGAATCGCATCACCACCCGCTTGTTGGTAATGGTGTAGACGGTGGTGCGGCTGTTGAGCCAGCCAAAGAAACCGAGCATGGCCAGGGCGGCCAGGGCGATCGGCGTCACCGACAGGGCCGAGCCGACGGCCCGGACCATGGGCTCGCCGGCCGAGACGCCGGTGGCCGTGCGCCAGACCAGCATCCCCAGGAAGTAGACGCCGACCGCGCGGACGTGGAAGGCGTCGCACGACAACCGAAAGGGATCGGGCGCCCCCTGCCACAGCAAGGTTTCCCCTGGCGGCAGGTCGCCCGGCAAACCGCGGATCGGCTCGAAGTCGAATTCACTCACAGGTAGGGCTCTTGCCGCGACGGCGTGGCGTAGAGGGTGCCCGCGCCGAAATAGGCGGTGACGCGCTCTTCCTCGTACATCGTGATCACGTCGGGATTCGCCAGCGTCGGGATATTCTCGAACTGGGCCCCGAGCAGGGCGTCAACCACGATGAGCTTCTTGCCCTTGTTAACAATCACCATCGCCATCGGCGCCAGCACGTGCTTGCCCGATCCCTTCAGCTCGATCTCGAGATAGCGGATCAGATACTCGGCCCGGTCGATCCAGACATCCGTCACCACCCCGGCCGCCACGCCATCGGCTCCGACCACCGTCAGGCCAACCGGATTGACGTCCTTGCGCTCAACGAAGAACGTCGTCGCCACACGCAGGGGTGCGATCTTTGGCTCGCCATGGGACAGAGAATCAGGGGTGTCGGGACGCTGGGCGTAGGAGCCCGGACCGACGCCGGCGAGAAGCGGGTCGCCGTTGGGCAGGAGCGGCAGGCCCGGCGCGCGGCCCGAGCGACGGGCATTGACGTCCTGGCTCTCGCGCACGCTGTTGGGCACGGTCGTGTCATGAGCGTGGAAGGCCAGCTTGAAGGTCTTCGGCTTGGCCATCCAGAGCGACCCGCCGCTCGGTTCAAGCCGGCCGGTGACGTCGTCCTCGAGCGGATAGCCCTCCCGACGATCCTCTTTCCGCAAGTAGAGGATCAGGGCGATGAAGAACAGGACGAACAGATCCGTGACGATCAGGGCCAGATCGATCTTGCCCGTTGCAAACATGTTATACATTAGCGCCTCCTAGGGCGGCCGGACCCGCCGGCAATGTGGTTAGACCCCCGAGATTGGAAGAACGCACCGACTGCCCCGCGCCAAGACCCACCAGGGGGCCAAGGGCGATCAGGGTCAGGAACAACAGCACCAGTTCGATAAGATAGACGGCGGTGAAGCCGGTGGCCGGACCAGCCAGGGTCGGACCCAGCCGCCCCTGCCGGGCGAGGGCGCCGACGCTGTCGCTGATCAGGCCGCCGGCGGCGATGGCCAGCCCCGCGGACAAGGCCTGGACGGACCCCCAGACGCCCAGCGCCAGCCCGGTGGCGTCGCCCTGGGCCATGGCCATCGAGGCGGTCAGGGTGCCATGGGCAAAAAGGCCGGCGCCGAAACCCACCAGGGCGACACCGATAGCGAACAGCACCGGCGAACTTGTGGGACCGGCGAACATCACCGCGGCGAAGGCGATCAGCCCCGCGAGAGCGCCGAATCCGGCGACGCGATAGGGGTCAGCGCCGCGTTCCAGCGCCCGGGCGGCGAGGGCCAGGCCTGAGCCCCCGCCCAGCGCCAGCAGCGCCGTCAGGGAGGTCGTGGCGCCGACCGGCAGATGCAGGATCTTGCCGCCATAGGGTTCCAGCAGCACGTCCTGCATCGAGAAGGCCACCGTGCCCATGCCAATCGCCAGCAGGCGCCGGCCGGCCCGGCCGACACGGGCGTAGGCCGCCCAGGCGTCGCGGAACCGTGGCGCGGGGCCGACGGGCTGGTCGGCGAAGCGGCGGCGAGGCTCCTGCTTCCACAGGGCCACGGCGTTGAGAATCAGGGTCAGGGCCGCCGAGCCCTGAACCACCTGGATCAGCCGCAGTTCGCTGAACGGCGTCAGCAACAGGCCGAAACCCACGGCGGCAACGACCGTGCCGACCAGCAGCATCAGACACAGCAGGGCCACCACCTTGGGGCGGACATGGGCCGGAGCGAGGTCCGTCGCCAGGGCGAGACCGGCGGTCTGGGTGGTGTGCAGTCCGGCGCCGGCCAGCAGGAAGGCCATGGCGGCGCCGGCCTCGCCCACGATGGGCGGGGCGTGTGAGTCCCCCGACAACAGCAGCAGGGCGAAGGGCATGATCGCCAGCCCGCCGAACTGAAGCATGCTGCCGAACCAGATATAGGGCACGCGCCGCCAGCCGAGGACGGAGCGGTGGGTGTCCGACCGGTGCCCGATCAGCATCCGGGCCGGCGCGAACACCAGCGGAAGGGAGATCATCGTCGCCACCAGCCAGGCCGGAATCGCCAGCTCGACGATCATCACCCGATTCAGGGTGCCGATCAGCAGAACCGCCGCCATGCCCACGGTGATCTGGAACAACGACAGGCGCAGCAGCCGCCCGAGCGGCAGCTCCGCCGTCGCGGTGTCGGCGAACGGCAGGTACTTCAGGCCGATCGCGCGCCAGGACCATTCCGGACGTGGGTGGAGGGCGGCTCGCGTCATCGGCGCACGAGCTCCAGGGCTTGGGAGGTATAGAATCCTCGTGAGATCTTGGCGGTGCGGCCGACCCGCCAGTCGGCGAAGGCCTTGTCGGCGGCGATGTCCCGGCGCAGGCGCGCCTCGGTCACCGGCACGATGGCCGGCGAGCGGTCCGACCGGGGGAACAGCCGGCCGCTGACCAGGGCGACCTCCAGCAGCGGCGTGCTGGGAGCGAAGGTGAACACCATCGACTGGCTGGTGCGCGCGGCCAGGGCCGCCAGCACCCGCAGAATCTCCTCGGCTGGATAGTGGATCAGGGAATCCATCGCCGCCACATGGGTGAAGTCCCCATGCTCCGCACTGAGCATGTCGCCGACGCGGAAGCTGATCGCCGAGGACACCTCCGCGGGCGCCCGCTCGCGGGCCAGATCCACCAGATTGCCGGCGATGTCGACGGCCACCACCGTGGCTCCGCGATGGGCGGCCGCCACCGACAGGGCGCCGGTTCCGCAACCCGCGTCGAGCAGCACCGACCGGGTCATGTCTTCGGGCAGCCATGACAACAGCTGGCCGCGCATCTGGTCGCGCCCTTGACGAACGGTCTCGCGGATTCGGCTGACCGGCGAGTTGGAGGTCAGTTGCGCCCAGGCGTCGACCGCCGTCCGGTTGAAGTAGGTCTCCAACCGTCCGCGGCGTTCGTCATAGGGGGCCAAAGCGGTCATTCGAACCCCAGGAAGTCGAACACGTCGCGGTCCTTCATTGGCGTGACGTCATAAGATTGGTCGGCCACGAGCAGGCTGGCGGCCAGTCGCATATATTCGTTCTGCACCTTCTCCAGTTCCGGCGACCACTCCATCTCGAACAGGGTCGACTTCTTCAGCCGGCTGCGGCGGATGACGTCGAGGTCGGGGAAGTGGGCGAGACGCTGCAGGCCGACGGCGGCGTTGAAACGGTCGACCTGGTCGGTGTCGACGCTACGGTTGCAGATCATGCCGCCGAGCCGGACGTCGTAGTTCTTGGTCTTGGCCCGCACCGCCGCGATGATCCGGTTCATGGCGAAGATCGAGTCGAAGTCGTTGGAGGCGACGATGATCGCCCGTTCGGCGTGCTGCAACGGAGAGGCGAAGCCGCCGCACACCACGTCGCCGAGCACGTCGAAGATGACGATGTCGGTGTCTTCCAACAGGTGGTGCTCCTTGAGCAGCTTGACGGTCTGGCCGACCACATAGCCGCCGCAGCCGGTGCCGGCTGGCGGTCCGCCCGCCTCGACGCACATCACCCCGTTGTAGCCTTCGAAGCAGTAGTCCTCCGGACGAAGCTCCTCGGTGTGGAAGTCGACGCTCTCAAGCACGTCGATCACCGTCGGCGCCAGGCGCTTGGTCAGGGTGAAGGTGGAGTCGTGCTTGGGATCGCAGCCGATCTGCAACACCCGCTTGCCGAGCTTGGAAAAGGCCGCCGACAGGTTCGACGAGGTGGTGCTCTTGCCAATGCCGCCCTTGCCGTAGACGGCGAACACCTTGGCCGTGCCGATCTGAAGGTTCGGGTCGAGCTGGACCTGCACGCTGCCTTCGCCGTCGAGCCGGCCCTTAAGCCCGCGGGGGATGTCGAGTACCGTCATTCGATCGTCTCCTTGTTGCTCACGCCGCCGCCGGAACGCCCTCAAGGCGATCCTCGAGTTCGTCGCTGGCGTCGTGCAGCGCTTTCAGGGTCTCTTCGTCAGGCCGCCAGAGGCTGCGGTCGCAGGCCTCGATCAGCCGCTTTGACATCCGCGAGGCGGCGATGGGATTGAGCTCCATCAATCGCCGCCGCATCTCAGGATCGAGCACGAAGGTTTCGCTGATTTGCTGGTAGACCCAGGGCGCGACCTGACCGGTCGTCGCCGACCAGCCCATGGTGTTGGTCACCTGGGCCTCGATCTGGCGGACGCCTTCGTAGCCGTGTTTGAGCTGGCCCTCGTACCACCGGGGATTGAGGGTGCGGGTGCGGGTTTCCAGGGCGACCTGCTCGGCGAGCGTACGCACCTTGGCCTCGCCCATGGTCTGGTCGCCGATATAGACCGGCGCCTCGACGCCCTTGGCCCGCTTCACCGCCCGGCTGATGCCGCCCAGGGTGTCGACGTAGTGATCGATGGTGGTGATGCCCAGCTCCACCGATTCGACGTTCTGATAGGCGAGATCGACTCGGGCGAGGCTGTCCTGCAGCACCGCCGACTGGCGCACGGCCCGGCCGTCGCGGCCGAAGGCGAAGCACTTGCGGGCCTCGTAGGCGTCGGCCAACTCGTCTTCCTCGGTCCAGGCGCCCGAATCGATCAGCTGATTGACGTTCG